>DATNEI010000041.1:0-29773 GCA_035606795.1 Pyrinomonadaceae bacterium | reverse complement strand
AGCATTTGAAGCCGACCCGAAGGTGGTCTTGTTCAATGGCCCGGCAGTTGTGCTGATCGACACCGGCACTGCCGGCGCCGCTGAAGTTGTGGCCTCGGCTTTTGTCGAGCGCAAGCGCGGTGACGTAGTCGGCGAAAAGAGCTTCGGCGCCGGCGCTGAACAAGAGTTGTTCACGTTGCGCGATGGTGACGGTCTCTTGCTGACGACCGTGAAGTGGGCGTCCGCCAGCGGCAAACCGTTCCTCGGAGAGGATCGCGCCCATTCAGGGGTCGCGCCATCGGTTGAAGTGAAGCGGCCTGAAGCACCTGACAACCTCGATGTGGACGATCTTTCCACCAGTGAAGAGCCGAAGCCGAGTGCGTCACCGGATGCGATGCCGAAACCGCAGCCGGAAGATTTGCAGCTCAAGAAGGCCATCGAATTGTTGCGCGACAAGCCAGTGCGCGCAGCTTAGCCAAAACCAAATCAGGAACTGAAGGCCGGAGCGATCCGGCCTTTTGCTTTAATAATCGCGAACAATCCATGCGCTTGCTGGTTGGCATACTTGGTTTACTTCTCGTCGCTGTCGTCCTTTGGGAAGCGTTCGAGACGATCATCCTGCCGCGACGCGTCACCCGTGTGCTGCGCGTGACTCGACTGATGTACTTCGTCACGTGGCGGCCGTGGGCCGCTCTGGCACTCGCAATTCATAGCACTCGCCGCCGTGAGAAGCTGCTCAGCTTTTTCGGGCCGATGTCGCTGATCATCCTGCTGACAATTTGGGCGGTAGGATTATTGGTTGGTTTCGCTGCGATTCACTGGGCCGCAGGCACGCATCTTGGTTCGAGTGAATTGACCGGGTTCTGGGCCGACTTATACTTCAGCGGCAGCACCTTCTTCACTCTGGGGCTCGGCGATCTGACGCCGACCACAAACTTCGAACGCGCTATCACAGTTGCGCAAGCCGGCGTGGGAATTGGTTTCTTCGCGATGGTCATCAGTTATCTTCCGGTTTTGTATCAGGCGTTCTCGCGCCGGGAAGTAAACATCTCAATGCTGGATGCGCGTGCGGGAACACCGCCGACCGCCGGCGAGCTGTTGCGCCGTCACCACGAAGCCGCCGACTTGGAGAGTCTCAATCAACTGCTCAAGGACTGGGAAAAGTGGTCGGCGGATCTTCTCGAAAGCCACTTATCGTATCCGGTGCTTTGCTATTTCCGTTCGCAGCACGATAACCAGTCGTGGTTGTCCGCGCTCAGTACGATTCTGGATACCTGCGCGCTGGTCATGGTCGGTGTGGATGGGATCCCCAAGTGGCAGGCCCAACTTACTTTTAAGATGACCCGGCACGCGATCGTCGATCTAACTCAGGTCTTCAACACCTCGCCTTTGACGACCGATGGCCAACGTTTGAGCACACAGGAGTTGACGCAGTTGCGCAGCACGTTGGCGCAAGCGGGCCTCACGTTAAGTTCCGAAGCCGGGGACGAGCAGACGTTGGCCGAACTGCGTGAAATGTATGAGCCCTACCTCGTGGTTCTTTCTGAGTATCTCTTGATGCCGATACCGGGCTGGCTGCCGAAAAAGCGCGTGGTGGACAACTGGCAGACGAGCGCCTGGGAAGTCAAAGCACCGGCTCGCGAAGAGCCCTTTCGGAAATGCATGCTCGAAGAAAGACAACAGGCGCGCAAGAAAGCTGCGACGCACTCGTCTTCATGATGGCGCTTCAGCAAGCTGAGGATATGGGATAGTGCGATTCCATATCGAGCACTCGACCGAATAATTCCTCCAATCGGTCCGCGCCGCGCGCCCCTCAGAATCTTGTAAATTCCTTGCAGAGCCCGCGTAAATCGCCGCTCTCCCCTATAATGCCAACAAACATGTGGATTCTCGGACGATAAACCCGTTTTAAGGCACGCTCATTGCCCATTAAGTCCGGCGTCCGAGGAAGAAATTTCAAAAGAGGAGATTTTAGAGATGCTGATCACGAAAAAAATGTTGCTGGCGGTAACACTCGTAGCCGCGATCGTAGGCGGCGGACTCGGTTCGCTAATTACACATTCGGCCACTAAGACTGAGGCGGCCAACGACAATTATCAGACTACGCCTGCGGCGAATGCTGCGCCGACCACGGCCAATGACCAGGAAGAAGCAGCTAACGCAGCCAAATTTGGCACGTCGGCCGAACAGACCGCGTACAAGGAAGGTTTCGAACAAGGTTACAACTCGTGCGCATCGGCAGTTAACAATGGCGCATTGCGCAACAGCGTAGCGTCCACGACTTCAACCTATCGGGCTCCAGTTCGACATTATTCGAGCACCAGCACGCGACGCGCTTACTACGACTACAACACTGCCCCACGCGGCCGTAGTTTCTGGTCGAAGCACCGCGATAAGCTGACCATGGCGATCGGCACCGGCGCCGGTGCGGCTCTCGGTGGCTTGATTGGCGGCAAGAAGGGCGCAGGCATTGGCGCGCTGGCGGGTTTGGGCGGTTCAGCCCTGTACACCTACAAGCTGCGCAAACGCACGCCGCGATACTAACGAATCCGAGGGAACGGTTTCGTGAACAGCAAGCGCAGACTTCTGTTGGCAGCGGCTCTGATGGCGGCCTCGGGAGTGAGGGCAGTTTCGATTGGAACTGCCCTTTTTGCTTCACCAGCTAATTCGTCTCCCGCGCCGCGAGTGAGCATTCCGCGCCCTGTGCGGCTTCGTGAAGTCAGCGGGCGAGGACTACTGGTAAGTGTGTGGCTGAATTCCACCGGACCTTTCACCTTCGCGCTCGATACGGGGGCGGGGACCACACTGGTTTCGCCGCGAGTCGCCAATGCTTCCCATCTAAACATTAAGTCACAGTCCCGTAGGTCGATCGCCGGTTTGAGCGGCCGCGAGGTCGCCGTTAGCGAAGCTGAGATCCAAACGCTGGCGGTCGGTGACCGCGCTAATTCGCTTCCGCAATCAGTTGAGGCGATCGTCACCTCTGGGCTGCCCACTGATATCGACGGCGTGCTCGATCCGACGGAAGCTTTCTCGCCGTTGGGTTATGTCATCGACATCCCACGACTTGAGTTGTCCACGTTTGACCCCGAAGTGACGCCGCTCAGCACTGCGAATCAACCCCCTGAGGGCGCTGTCGTACCGTGGCTCCGCGAGCGCGGCAGCCGGCGTCCTTTCGTGCAAATGGACAATGGCGATCGCGCGTTGATTGATACTGGCTCCAACTTGGGATTGGCCATTCGGGATTCCTCGGCGGCAAACGGTCGTAACGTTGGGCTTTCCCGAGACGTGGGCGGCGGCCAGATAGTCACGCGTCGCGTGCGGCCGACCACTGTCGCGATCGGCGCCTTGCTCCTGCGCAATATACCAACCGATTTAGTCTCCGGCGCCGAAGCTGATGCTCCGGTTTTGATTGGCCTCAGCGCTTTGCGTCCTTTCCGGCTTGCCTTTGATCCAGTCCATCGCCTGATTGAAATCGCACCGGTTGAACGGCAGCGACGATAGTTGTTTGGCTTTGATAGTCATTCGCCGATATTCCAGCATCCCTTCCTTCTAAAAAAGGACACTGTCCTGCTTTTTTTTTGGTAGTGCTCCCTTAGTGTGTTGCTAATGCTTGAAAATCGCGATAAGGATTCCGGCCAGTCCTAAAACCCAACCGATGATTACGCCCCACTTTGTAAGCGTCCATTGAGTTTGTTGGCGCGCCCAGGCGATGTCTTTTCGGGTTTCCTCTTTTAGTTTGTTCCGTTCTTCTCTGATTAAGCGCCGCGTTCCAGCCTTGCCAATGTCAGTTAGATACTCATTGTCAGTTTTGATTAAATCCCACATTTCAGACGAGACGGATCGGATAACGTCATCGTCATACCACCACCAGCCGGGATCGCGAGGGATTACGATGCCCAACGATAGTGCCTCAGCCCGTAGCGCGCGGGTTTCTTCGTGCTGTTTTTCCATGTACACATTCATAGAAAATAAATCAGCGAGCTTGGCTAATATGCGCCAATGATCGCTGACTACACAACTTTGACTAACAAGGAAATTGAGATTCTATATCGTCATTTTAATTCGACTTCTCATCGTCCGAAAGCTTTTGCGTTTGAAGCAATGCATCAAACAGAGCCTTTACGTGGTGGGGTGCTAAAGAAATCTGAACCTCGTGGCCGTGAATGTCTTGAACTTGTAAATCAAGCGCACCCGAATCGGGCCGAACGACGCACTGCAAGCCGTTTGGTGCGGTCACGAAAATATAGGGCGGGGCCGCATAGTCAACCGTAGGACGATCTGCGTCGGGTGGAATTTCCCTTTTTATTTGGGCTTGCCGATCAAACTGCATCATCTGATAGGCGATTTGACGAGACTCGTAGCCTGGAACAACTACTACTAATTTCTCGCGTTGAGCGGTCTTGAACTCCAAAACGATTTCAGTGCCGTCTGACTTTAATTGGACTCCCGACAAGCCTTTAACTTTGAATTTATGACTCATGTCTTTTCCCCGCTACGCGGCTAGTAAGTCTCTAATCGTCCAAACGGTCTGCGTTATACCGCTTTCCATCGCCGGAGACAACGGATCGAACTGTGAATCCGGCAAAAGTTGTAGAACGCGAAATAGATCAGACGCCAGCAACACACTAACGGAGCACTACCGAGTTTTTTGGTGTCTCTGTGGATCTCAGGGCCTCTGTGGTAGATGTATATTCAACACGGAGACACGGAGCGCTCAAAGAGACAAAGAGAAGCGATGCGAACAGTCCAAAAGATCTCCAAAAAAAGGGGACTTATTCACTTGCTAACTAAACTCTTCCTCGTCATTACCTCGCTACTGATATTTCTCAGCTCACCGGCCTTCGCGCAGGAGGAAGCCGGCAAAATCAACAGGTGGCGCGTCCCGACGCAGGCCGACAAGCCCGAGGAATTTGCGTCGGTGGGTTGGAAGTTGGAGGGGCGAGTCACCGGAGATTTGAACGGTGACACGCTGCCGGATTATGCATTGACCATGATAGAGGCGAAGCCCGAGAAGAACTCTGAAGGTGACCCGAGTGAGCGGGGCAGAGCACTGGTGATCGCGCTCGCGACCAAAGACGGCAGACTAAGCCGTGCCGGAGTAGCGGACAGTCTGCTGCAATGCACGCGTTGCGGCGGCGCTTTTTACGGCGTCGTCGAAACGCCCGTCGAGGTCACGATCGAAAAAGGTGCCCTGGTCGTTCACCAGGATCATGGCTCGCGCGAAGTAACCAACACGACGTATCGCTTTCGCTTCGAGCCGGCCACAGGGAAGTTTGTGTTGATTGGCTTCGACTTGGCGGAGACGGATAGAGCAACTGCCACCGTCATATCTGAGAGCATCAACTACCTCACCGGCGCGCGTGAAGAAGTGCGCAGCAAAGGCGAAAAAGATGTGAAGACCCGCACGACGATTCCCAGGCGCAAAATCTATCTGGACGATATCTCGGCTGAGGACATGGAGATTGCGGCTTACAAGCGACTGAAGTTGTAGACCCGCCGGTTACAAGCCTTCCACTACGATCATTTCCGACTTCGCGGTCGCGTGCCGCAAGGCTTTCGCTTCTTTGTACTCGGGCGAGTTCCACCACGCTTTCGCCTGTTCCACCGTAGGGAACTCAAGCATCACGAAGCGCTTCGGCGCCCAGTCGCCCTCCAGCGTCTCGACTTTGCCACCGCGCACAATGAATCGGCCGCCGTAGGGCGCCAGCGATGGCGGCACCATCGATTTGTAGTCTTCGTATCTGGCCGGGTCGTGAACTTCGACTTGCACAATAATGTAGGCTGGCATGTCTGCCTCCTGAAAACTTGAAGAGATCAAAAAGAAAAGCGCGCCGGCATTGTAACCGACGCGCTGGAGGTTTGTTGATGGTGGGTGGTTCGGGAACTAGCGGACGATCAACAGACTAGGCGAGAGGAGGTTACCTGCCCATGAAGCCATGACTGTCGACGCTTCAAGTGCCAGCGAGGCGATCGGAGTGGTGGTCGTTGCTTCGATGACTGGCTGCGTGTCTCGCACTTGGAAATCAACATTGCTGTCGACTGACTGGTAAATCGCCAGATACATCTTCGTCTCATCGGGGACGAGCGACCGCCAGCCGCTGCCACCATTCGCGAGATACGTCGGCAGCTTGTACGGATTCGAGTTGTAGCCGGCGGCCAGCAAATCAGGTTTCGTCGCGCTGCCAGACTGGAGCGCCTGTTGCACCTCGTCCTGACCTTCCAGGAACTTCCATGTGTCATTGATGTAGAGCAACATCGCTTTCAAAGCGTTTTCGTGGTCGGTCATGGCGTCCACAAAATCTGACTTCAATGAGATATTCGGATGATGCTCACGAATGGCCGCATAGGTCTTGGGGATCATCTGGATCATCCCGCCGGCGCCGGCGGAACTCACTGAGAAACGATAAGTGTCACCCTGGTTCAAGGCATACAGCGACAGCACTTCGCGATCGATGTCGGCGCGCGGTTCGTTGAGAAACCGCTTGTGGTCCGTGTGCTCGACAATCACCAGGTGTGCGGCGACTTCCACGATATCCCTGGGAATATTGACGCCAGTCGCGGCCAGGTCCTGCGCCGCCTTAGCGAGCATCGTCGTCACATAGTTCTGGCCCGCCCGTTTCAGATCATCGGATATCAGCGCCGGATGCGCCGAAACGTAGAACGCGGACGAAACATGGCCTTCTCGCTCGATGGGGTAACGCACCATCAGCGGGTACATTGACTTGCCCGTTTCGGTGTTCGTGACGGTAACCGAGGTATTCACGCCGTTTGGCCGGACAATGCGAACGCGTAGATTCTCGCCGCCGTCGCTCTTCAAAACATACTCGCCGCCTTTGATGAGGAATGAATCTTTGTTCAAGCTCACTACCTGCATGCGGGAAGTGTTTGCGTCGTACGCCGAGAGAAATACCTCGGTGTTACTTCCAGTCGTCAGGGACTGCCGCGACTGTGCCAACAGCTCCTGAATTCGGGATGCCGACAGTTTATCGGCCGGTACATCTTGAGAGGAAACCGCGACTGAAAGGCTCGCTTCAGAGAGCCCAGGGGTGATGGGCGTCTGCGCGAGGACAGCTTTTGTGACGAGCAGGCACACAAATGCCTGCATGAGGAATTTAGTAAATCTCATTCGGTTTTTCCTATTTTGTGAGCGTTAGAATTGTCGGGAAGTTAATAGATGCCCACCGTCTTGTGAGGGTTGTGACAGGTTTGCCACTGACTTAAAGCAATGAGACCGCACGAAAATCACACGGGAAAATCGTTCAGCGGTCGGTCGTTATTATTATGTTTAGTCGTTTCGGTATCGGACCACGGCAAAGCTACGGGCAGTAGCCCGACCGTGAGGAAGGGCTCGTAACTCTCATTTAACAATCGCGAATGCCCGCACGGTAAATGTGCCCATTCCTTTGACCTTCACCGGCACCGCGAAGAATTTGAATCCAGTGAGTGGCAGTTCGCCGAGATTGCATATGTGCTCGACGATGGGAATGCCTGCGCCGAGCAGAATGCTGTGGGCCGGTCGAGTTAGATCGGCGGTGTCGTCGATGTTGTAAGAGTCGATGCCTACTAGTGTCGCGCCTTTGTCGGCGAGAAGCTGCGCCGCATCTTTTGCGACAAACGGATGTTCGCCTTCAAAGTATTTGTCGGTGCGCCAGTGCTGCGACCAACCGGTGTGAATCAGAATTGCTTTGCCGTTGACTTCCATTCCTTCGAGCGCCCCTGCATCAATCGCTCTTTGCGCTTGGCCCTTTGCACTTAGCTGCTGGCCGCTTTGCTCTTCGCCCTTTGCTCTTACCACTATGCCGTCTAAATTCGCGAGCGACTCAAGCTCAAGCTCTGACAAATCCTTCCCATCCTCATATCGATGAAACGGACTGTCGAGATAGGTGCCTGTGTTCGCCACCATCTCAATCTTGCCGATCTGAAATTCAGTGCCCGGAGCGTAATGCTGGCGCGATTGCTCACGACTGAGGAAGTCACAGATAACAGGCGCGGGCAGACCTTTATAAGTAATGAGCCCGTGCTCGATCGTGTGACTGAGGTCGATGAACCGCACTTCTATTTACAATTCGCGATTTACTATTTACTAGGAAAGCGGCTTCGAAACGTGCTCGTGAATAATCAGCCACTTACCAGCCCGTAGTTGCCACACGATGGTATGTCGGCCTTCGAACTCAAGCGGGGAGCCGTCTTTAGTCTTGGCTGAGAGATGGAACGTTAAGGTCGAGAACGCCAGGCTGCCGCTGCGCGTGGTCTTGATGTCATTGTTCGGAGTGATCGTCAGGGAAGTGAAGCCCGGCGCGACATTGTTTTTGAAGTTGTCGTGATACTGCTGCCAGCTCGTGTACTTGAGCGGATCGACGTCGAAGAAAACCAGGTCGGTATCTTTCGCGTAGGCCGGCGCCGGATTATCCGGATTCAGCGTGCTCCACGCCGCGTAATATTCTTTGATTAGGTGATTGAAATCAGGGCCGGACTTCTTGTGAGCCAGCACGGGCAGACAAAACGTAGTTAGAAGGAAAGCCGCGATAACAAATCGTTTCATCGGGAAACTCCGGAAGAGAGAATGACAGAACGGATTGCTTCTATGCGAAGTGAGGGGTGAAGTCAAGACGCTGGAGTGTCTCGAAAGCAGCCCGCAAAGCGGGCGACTGAAAATAGCCCACCGATTCATCGGTGGGTACGCGACAAATATTGAAATCGGTAAGTCCGTGAAGCGGACGGTTGAATCTCTCAGTCGTCCGCTTCACGGACTTTTCATAATTACGAACCGTATTCCCAGCAGTAAACTGCTGGGCTATTTTCGACCGCCCGCTGCGCGGGCTGTTGTTTTCTGTCACATCTGACCTGGGCCGTTGGCCCAGGCTGTTCCATCGCGCACCTTCGACGCTGGATCCATCGCTTATACCGACGCGTCGCTCTGGCCGAGGTGCCTACAGCGGAATATTTCCGTGCTTCTTCGGTGGGTTCTGATCGCGCTTGTTCTCAAGCAGCATTAGTGCGCGGATTAATTTGGTTCGCGTCTGCGCGGGTTCGATTACTTCATCGATAAAGCCGCGCTCGGCGGCCACGTAAGGATTGGCAAACTTCTCTTCGAATTCATTTACCCGCGACTTCCGTGCCGAATCCTTGTCCGCAGCGTCGGCGATTTCGCGCCGATAAAGAATATCGACTGCTCCTTGCGATCCCATAACCGCAATCTCTGCCGATGGCCAGGCGAAGTTGATGTCGGTGCGAATGTGCTTTGAGCCCATCACGCAGTAAGCGCCGCCGTAAGCTTTGCGCGTAATCACCGTAACCTTGGGCACGGTCGCTTCAGCGAAGGCGAACAGAAGTTTCGCGCCATGCTTGATGATGCCGTGGTGCTCCTGCGAAATCCCCGGCAGAAATCCGGGCACGTCTTCGAAAGTCACAATCGGAATGTTGAAGCAATCGCAGAAGCGCACGAAGCGCGCGCCTTTGATTGAACTGTCGATATCCAGCACGCCGGCGAGATAGGCCGGTTGATTGGCGACGATGCCGACGCTTCTGCCGTCCAGTCGCGCAAAGCCCACGACAATGTTCTGCGCGAATTCACGATGCACCTCAAAAAAGTATCCGTCGTCTACGACAAGATCGATTACTTCGCGAATGTCGTACGGCTGGTTTGAAGCTTCCGGCACAATCGAGTTCAGCCTCACTTCGGTGCGAGCCGGAGAATCTGTCGGCGCAACACGCGGCGGATCATCGAGATTGTTGGAAGGAATGAAAGACATCAGCTCGCGCACCATGCGCAGAGCGTGTTCGTCTGAATCGGCCGAGAAGTGGGCCACGCCCGATTTGCGATTGTGCGTCGCGGCGCCCCCCAGTTCTTCCTTCGTCACGTCTTCATGCGTCACCGTTTTAATGACGTCGGGCCCGGTGATGAACATGTAGGACGTATCCTTCACCATGATGTTGAAGTCGGTGATGGCCGGACTGTAAACAGCCCCTCCCGCACAAGGCCCCATAATGCAGCTGATTTGAGGGATAACGCCGCTCGCCAAAGTGTTGCGCAGAAAGATATCTGCATAGCCGCCGAGACTGACTACGCCTTCCTGAATGCGCGCCCCGCCGGAATCGTTCAGACCAATAACAGGCGCGCCCACCTTCATCGCCAGGTCCATCACTTTGCAAATTTTTTCGGCGTGCGTTTCGGAAAGGGAACCGCCAAAGACTGTGAAATCCTGCGCAAAGACAAAAACTTTGCGGCCATCGATTAGGCCATGACCCGTCACCACGCCGTCACCCGGATACTTCTGCTTGTCTAATCCGAAGTCACGCGAGCGATGCTCGACCAGCTTGTCGAATTCCTGAAACGTTCCTTCGTCGAGCAGAAAATCGATGCGTTCGCGCGCGGTAAGCTTGCCGGCTGCATGCTGCTTCTCGACGCGCTCATCACCGCCGCCTTGCTCGGCTCGTTGCTGCCGGTCGCGTAGCTGATCGAGTTTGGAAACTTTGGCTGGTTGTTGTTTTTGGGATGACATCAGTATTTAGGACCGGGCCGCGGATTAGCGCGGATGTCGCGGATAAGAATGGGAACTATGATCCGGTCATCGGCGTAAATCCGCGTCCATCCGCGGCTAATTCCTCCGGCGTTACGCTACCATCCGCTTTCGCAAACTTCTCATCGCCCATTCACAAGCGATGACGGCTGATATTATCAGATAAATCCCTTCATAGACGTGCCGCCCGAGAAAGCGACCTGTCAGGAACGCGCGGGTTAGCTCGATCGATTCAGTCAAAGGCAGGACGCGCGCAGGTATCTGTAACCAAAGCGGCAGAACTTCGAGCGGAAAGAACGCGCCCGACATGTACATCGTCGAGAAGAAGAGAGCCATGACCAGATTGTAGGCATCGATGTCGTGGACGTGCGCGGTGATGCCAAGCGACAAGCCGGCCATGAAAGTTGCGCCAACGATTAAGGGCAAAGGCGCGAGCACAGCCCACGGCGAAGTTGCTGCACCAAACAGCGCTAACACGGTCATGATGATCACTGTGTCGAAGAGGGCGTGTGTCAGCGCCCACAAGATCTCGCCGAAGGCGAGTGATTCCGCATCGATCGGTGTGGCGAGAATCGCGTCGTAAGTCGCCTGATAAACCATCTTGAAATAAGAGGAGTAAGTGGTCTCGAACATCGCGCGCATGAGCACCGTGACCGAGAGTAGTCCTGCGCCCACAAACGACAAATAGGAAATGCCCCCTACTCGCCCCGCCACGAGAGCGCCGATCCCCAAGCCAAACCCTGCGATGGAAATGACGGGCTCGATGATGGGTGCGACCATGTTCAGCTTCCAAACGCGCAGGTGCACCAGGACGTTGCGCCGCCAAACGGCGAATGCGTCACGGAGTCTGAGTTGAGCTACGGCTAAACTCATGAATTAACCACCGAGGAGACAGAGGAATACTCAAGCACAAAAGGGAAGTGGCGGTGCTCAATCATCGTCATTAATTCCTTGACCGCGAATTGAGCCTGCGTCTTCTCTTCGTCCGAATATCCGTACTTTTCTGCGTTGGTTTCGAATTCATCCTCATCCAAAACCTGAAATGAAAAATCCGGTTGCACCAAAACATCGATATCCAGGTCAATGTAGCTGAGCGTGTCGTCCTCGAATCGTGGCGGCGTATTGATGTTGCAGTACCACAGACGCGTGCTGCCATCTTCCTTCAGAAAGCGAAACACGTTGTACCAGCGATCCAGCCAGTAGTACTCAACTGTCTTAGTCGATCGCTTGATCTGGCCCAGGATCTCATGTGATACATCAACGTCGAATTCGGCATCAAGCACGACGAGTTGCCCTTCACGACGCGCAAGCTGCGCATGCCAACGGCGATATTCGCTGCCGTCGTGCTTGAGAACTCTAACGGTGATCGAAGTATTCTCGCGTTGCGCCATAGAGTCAGACGTCAGAGGTCAGAAGTCAGATATCAGAGATCAGACGCCACCAAGTTCGATGGCGACCTTGGTTCAGGCGTCTGACGTCTGACCTCTGACTTCTGACGTCTGATCTATCTCATCACTCACCAGTTGCAGGAACACATCTTCCAGATTAGCCAGTCGAATCATCCTGCGGCGGCCTTCGTATTCATGCATCAGTGGTGTCAGCGCTTCGGCTTCCGGAGCGAAATAGAAATGCGCATTGTTGCGCCGCACTGCGGCGATTCCGTCTTGCGTGCTGAGCAGGGGCAAGTCGCCGACGTCGCGGACCTCCAGCGCATAACGTGAAACTTTAGCTAACACGAGGTCGCGAGGCGTGCCGGCTGCCAAAATCCGGCCGTGATCGATCACGACTAATCGCTCACAGAGTTTCTCAGCCTCGTCCATGTAGTGTGTTGACAGGAGAATCGTAACGCCGCTCACGCGTCGCAACTCCTCCAACTTCTGCCAAATCTCTTGTCGTACTTGAGGATCCAATCCCGTCGTTGGTTCGTCCAGCACCAACAACCGCGGCTCATGTAACAAGGCGCGCGCAATCATTAAACGGCGCTTCATCCCGCCTGAGAGTTGATCGATGCGTGCGTCGGCGCGCCCACTCATGCCGATGAAATCAAGCAGTTCTTCGGCGCGCTGCTTCGCTCGCTCTTTGGGAATGCCGTAATAGCTCGCGTAAATAATTAAGTTCCGCAGGACGCTGAGATCGGGATCGAGGTTATTGTCCTGCGGAACGACGCCGATGAGGGCACGAATCTGTCGTCCTTCGGTGCGAACGTCGAAACCATCAACTGAAAGATCACCGCTCGTCAATGGTGTGCGGCAGGCAATCATTCGCAAGGTGGTCGACTTCCCGGCGCCGTTCGGACCGAGCAGCCCAAAGGTCTCGCCGCGCTGGACAGAGAAATCGATTCCGTCCACCGCGGTTTGCTGACCGTAAATTTTTGTGAGATTGCGAGCCTGAACTACCGAAGTCAGAGGCCGAACGTCAGGCGTAAGGGAGGCTTCGCTTGCTCGCAGCGCAAAATCTGAATCAGATGTCAGTTGAGGATTCGAATCTGTTGCTGACATCTGATCTCTGATTTCTCACTTCTGTCGTTCTAAGCTTTCGCGGCAGTAGTCTTCTTCCAGTCCGCCAGGAACTGTTCCTGCCCTTTATCGGTCAAGGGGTGCTTCAACAATTGCTGGAACACTTTGAAAGGCATCGTGCCGATGTCTGCTCCCATGCGCGCCGCTTCGATCACGTGAATCGGGTGGCGCAAACTGGCGGCCAGCACCTCGGTCTTCCAGTCGTATTGATCGTAGATCTCGATAATCTCTTCCAGTAGACGTAAGCCATTGTCACCAATGTCGTCCAGCCGACCGAGGAAGGGGCTGATGAACGACGCGCCCGCCTTGGCTGCGCAAATCGCCTGCGCGGCTGAGAAGCAAAGCGTTACATTAACTTTGATTCCTTCTTCGTTGAGGATGCGCGTCGCTTCCAGGCCGGGTGCAGTCAGCGGGCACTTGATGACCACGTTGGGTGCAATCTTCACATACTCGCGCCCCTGCTTCAGCATCTCGTCGCGGTCCTCGGTGGTTACTTCAGCCGATACTGGGCCGGAAACGATCTTGCAGATCTCGGCGATGTGCTGCTTGAAATCGACATTGCCCTCTTTAGCGACGAGGGTTGGGTTCGTGGTGACTCCGTCGGCCAATCCCAAGGCCGCAGCCTGGCGAATCTCATCAAGGTTAGCCGTGTCCAAAAAGAACTTCATAAGCGTCTCCTAGTTTTCTGGTTTGAAACAAATATAAGCGAAACCCGCCGCGATTGACAGCGCGACCGACTTTTTTCTGTTGTTCAACCTATTACGTCTATCGAAGCTAACCATATCGTGCCAGTGCGTGGGCTTGGAAGTGCTGATGGAGTGATTTTTTGTGAGAGGGCTCATGGAATGGGGCTTGCCATACGGAGGATGGACCACTTTCCCCTCAACCCTAATCCGGAGGTTAACGATGAAGATCAGATATCTAAAGACGCTAGTGGTGGGCCTCAGTCTCAGCGCCACAGTCGCCATGGCGAGCGTCGTGCAAGCCCAGGATCGGCCCGGCCGCGGAGACGAGCGGCGGAACGAACGCGCCGACCGGCGCCAGGAACAACAGGAATCACGGCGGCAGCAAAACCAGCAGCAAACCAACGATAACCAGCAGGCGCAGGAGCAGCAACGCCGGCAAGAAGACGAACAGCGCCGCAACGCCGAACGCCAACAGCAAGAGCAGCAGCGCGCGGAACAACGTCGCCAAGGGGAACAACAGAGACAGCAACAGGAGCAACAGCGGCAGCAGGAGCAACAGCGTCGCGAGCAGGAACAGCAGACTGAACAGCGGCGGCGCACCGATGAATTCCAGCGCGGACGCGAAGACGCCAACCGCCGTGGCGAAGACCAACGGCAGCGCCAGGAACAGCTACGCCGGCAGAATGAAGAGAATCGTCAACGCGAATTACAGCAGCGGCAGCAAGACGACCAACGCCGAAACATCGAGCAACAGCGCGAACTCGAACGTCAACGACAGCAGAATGACGAGCAGCGCCGACTTAACGAGCGCCAGAACCAGGATCAAAGGCGTCAGTGGGAACAGCAACGCCGCGGCAATGAGGACCGCACTCGCGCCCTTGAAGAACGGCAAAACGATAACCAGCGGCGACGGGTAGAAGATCAACAGCGCCGAACCCAACAGCGGCCAATCGAACCGCAGCGAGACCAAAACTGGAGAAACGGCACAGGTACGCGCACTTTGACGACTCGCGATCGTGATGAGTGGCGGCGCCGGGAAGAGAACTCATGGCGACAGCGCCAGACCCAGTTCCGGCAGCGCGATTCAGAGCGCGACCAATGGTGGAGAGAGCGCCAGCGGCAGATCCAAAACCAGCGCCGGCAGAACTACTTCCGGTTTGAGCAGCGGTACTGGCAGCGCCTGCAACAGGATCGCATCCGGCTGCAGAGCTTCACGTATAACGATTACGGTGATCCGACGTATTCGTACTATCGCAGCAATCAGTACTACTACGTCAATGATTACGGCGCTCAGCTTCTGCGCCGAGCCATCAACGACGGATACGAGGAAGGGTTATACGCGGGACAAGCCGATCGACAAGACGGTTGGGGCTTTGACTATCAGAGTTCTGACGCGTACCTCGATGCGACGTATGGGTACGACGGTTACTACGTTGACCTCTCCGAATATCAATTCTATTTCCGCGAAGGTTTCCGTCGCGGCTACGAAGACGGATATTACGGTCGCAACGAGTACGGCAGTTACTCGAGCGGTCGTCACGGAGTCCTCGACAACATCCTCAACATCATCTTGAACCTGACCCGGTTCTGAGCGAGGCATCCACCTTTGAATCTTCAGCCCGTCGCGACAAACGCGGCGGGCTTTTTTTTGGTGAACTACGGGGCCGTTTCGGAAACGACGTCTGAAGCGTGACTCTTGTTTCCCGCGCTGTCCACGGCGATCACGTAATAGTAGTAGGTCTTGCCGGGATCGACGTTTTCATCTGTGAAGGTGGTCTTTGTCAGCAGCGATTGTGTCAGTAGCGTCCAGGGCTGGGGCTGATTTGGATCAGTCGAGCGATAGATCAGGTAACCCGCAATATCAGGTTCCGGATTCGCCGCGAAGAACAATGAGATGCGTCCCGGTGCTGGTGCAGGGCTTACCCCTCGCGGAGCACTCGGGGGATAGACGTCCAGGGGCGCGACTTCGACGCTGTTTGAATTCAGGCTTTCGACGGGACGGGCGAGAGTACCGAGCGAAACCGAGCGAACCACGTAAGTGTACTTCTCGCCGAATCTAAAATTCCGATCCTGATAAGCATCGGTCGTGATGAGCCCCTGATTTATTGGCGTCTGCCCGATTTCAGATTGCGATGCCGTCACGCGATAGATGTTGTAGCCAAGCAGGTTCACCGGCGTCGATCCGTCAATGTTTTGCTTGGGCGCGTCCCAGCGAATCGTAATTGATGTCTCACTTTCTTCCTTGCGCACGTCGGTCGGCGGCTCGGCGATCTTCGCAGCCGGCTCAATCAGCAGGAAGTTCGAAAACGCAGCCCGCTGACCCGAAGCGTTCACGTAACGAACCGCATATCGCAGTCGGGAAGGCTCGCCGGCCAGCTCCAGCTCGTCCGTATATGTGAGCGTGTCCGTTCCTGTCTGCATCTGGTCGTAGGTGACTGATCCAATCAGCGTGGCGAGCGCTGCAAATTCTTCTTCCGTCATCGGCAGCGGTGCGTTTGGCTTTTCAGCGACGCGATAGACATCGATGCGGCGAATGCTCTGCACGCTTCCCGAACTCGCGTTGCGGCGCGGCGCGGGCCAGTTAAGGATCACCTGATTGCCACGCTGCACTCCGGACAGCAACTCAGTGCGCTGCGGAATTCGCTCGACGGGCGGCAGGGGTGGGCGGCGCTTGCCGCATGTGGGCGCCATCGACAATATGGCCAACCCAACTAACAGCATTAAGTGACGGGTGGCCGACTTGCGGGAATTCACTGTAAGTTTTCCGGATTGGGGCACGGTGATGAGCAGTCGATTAGAGGATGTATCGGCTGAGGTCCTGGTCCTTCACGGTGTCGGCGAGCATCTGCTCGACGTACGCTGCGTCGATCGTCTTTTGCTTCGGCTCGAGGTCGGGGCCTTCGAAACTGATCTCGTCCAACAGGCGCTCCATGATCGTATGGAGGCGTCGCGCACCGATGTCTTCGGTTTGACTGTTGACCCGCGCCGAGAAATTCGCGACCGCATCGATCGCGTCCGCCGTGAACTCCAGCTTTACGCCTTCCGTTTCCATCAGCGCCTTGTATTGCGTCACGAGCGAATTCTTCGGCTCAACCAGGATGCGTTTGAAGTCTTCGATCGTCAGCGACTCTAATTCGACGCGAATAGGGAAGCGACCCTGAAGCTCAGGAATCAAGTCGGAAGGCTTCGAGACATGAAACGCTCCGGCGGCCACGAACAGGATGTGATCCGTGCGAACCATTCCATAGCGAGTATTAACCGTGGTCCCTTCGACAATCGGCAGAATGTCGCGTTGCACGCCTTCGCGGGAGACGTCGGGACCGTGCCCGGACTCACGACCGGCGATCTTGTCGATCTCGTCGAGAAAGATTATGCCGGATGACTCGACGCGGTCGAGCGCGGCGCGCGCGACAGTGTCCATGTCGATCAAGCGCTCTTCCTCTTCCTGCATCAGGTACTCCATCGCCTCGTCCACGCGCATCTTGCGATGTTTGGTGCGGCCCTGAAACATGTTGCCCAACATGTCCTTCATGTTGATGCCCATCTCTTCGACACCCATCGGCCCGGCGAATTCAATGGTGGGGAAGCTCTTCTCGCGCACTTCGATCTCGACGAGCCGATTATCGAGCTTGCCTGAACGGAGTTGGGTGCGGAGCTTCTCGCGCGTGCGCGCGAAGTTCTCGTCTTTTGGCTCGTTGTCGGGGACGAGCACCGGTGCGGTGATTTCACCTGAATCGAAATCGAAGAGCGGGCCGCCCGACGACGACTTAGGCGGCGGCAGAAGAATATCCAGAATTCTCTCTTCGACGTTAAGCTCGGCCTTGTCGGCAATCTCTTCGACCTTCTCCTGCCGAGTCAGATCGACAGCGATCTCAGTCAGATCGCGAATCATGCTCTCAACATCGCGGCCGACATAGCCCACCTCAGTAAACTTTGAAGCTTCGACTTTGAGGAACGGAGAGTTCGACATGCGCGCCAGGCGCCGAGCGATCTCAGTCTTACCCACGCCGGTGGAACCGATCATGATGATGTTCTTCGGGATGACATCGGCGGCGAGATCCGGCGCCAGCTTCTTGCGGCGAACTCGATTGCGCAGTGCGATCGCCACCGCGCGCTTGGCCGCATTCTGACCCACCACGTGTTTGTCCAGTTCGGCAACGATCTGCCGCGGAGTCAGTTCGTCTAACCGAAGCTCCTGTTCCTCTTGTTCACCTGCAAGATAGATAACCATATCGAGTGCTGAAACTAATCTTTTCCGTAATTGTCGGCGCGCCTACGTTTCACCAGATCCTAAAGTTCTTCGACTACGATATTCGTGTTGCTGTAAATGCAAATCTCACCGGCGATGCGCAGCGCTTCCAGCGCGATCTCGCGCGCGGACATTTCCGTATGCTTGACCAACGCGCGCGCGGCGGCCAGGGCGTACGAGCCACCTGAGCCAATCGCCAGCACGCCATCGTCCGGAGAAATCACGTCGCCGTTGCCGGAGAGCAGAAACGATGTTTTCTCGTCCGCCACCACCAGCAAGGCCTCCAGGTGCCGGAGGATTTTATCGGTGCGCCATTCCTTACTTAACTCGATGGCTGCGCGTTCAAGGTTGCCATGATACTGCTCCAACTTTCCTTCGAACCGCGTCAAAAGAGAGAAGGCGTCACCGGTTGCGCCCGCGAACCCGGCCAGTATCTTGTCGTTATAAAGGCGTCGAACTTTCTTGGCGCTGGCCTTCATTACAGTTTCACCGACGGTCACTTGTCCATCGCCGGCCAGCGCTACGCGGCCGTTGCGACGCACCAGCAAAACAGTTGTGCTGCGAATTTTCGGTGATTGATTCTTCTTCATGAAGCGAAACAGCACTATAGGAACGACGGCGAAGTTTAGTCAAGCTAGGCATCTGCGCTATTATGCTTGCTGCAAGATTCGGAATTGCGAATAACGACACAAGACATGACGAAACCAGCACCGCCGCGCATTGGCATCACGATGCGCATCGAACTCGAAACCGATCGTTTCTATCTTTCCCGGTATTACAGCGAGGCAGTCGAAGCTGCCGGAGGGTTGCCGGTTCATATTCCACTAATCCCGCGCGCGGACTTTATTCGTGAGACCGTGTCCGGACTCGACGGCATCTTGTTGCCGGGCAGCGATTCAGACGTCGATCCGCTTCGCTATGGACAGTCGCCGCATGCCAATCTGGGCACGGTGCATCCACTGAAAGACGAAACTGACTTGCTGGTGCTGAAAGAGATTGAGGAGCGCGCGTTGCCGCTTTTTGCCATCTGCTTTGGGATGCAGGTATTGAATGTCTCGCGCGGCGGGACGCTGATTCAGGACATTCAGAGTCAGCACGCCGACGCTATCAAGCATCAGCAGGGCGCGCCGCGCGATCGTCATTCACACAACGTTCGTTTGTTGGGCGATAGTCGCCTGGCGCAATTGGCAAAGGCCGAGTCGGCACCGGTGAACAGTCATCACCACCAGGCGCTCGATACACTGGGAAGGGAACTGGTCGCCACGGCGTGGGCGCCCGACGGTTTGGTCGAGGCTGTGGAAGATCCGCGCAGCGATCGGTTCGTGCTGGGCGTGCAGTGGCATCCCGAATTGGGTTGGGAGCGCGACGAGTTCGCCCGCGCGCTGTTCGATAGATTCATTTCTGAAGCGGCCGAGTTCGCGGATAATCGGCGGCGCGCGGATGTTTCTGCTAATGCGGTTCAGTATTCTGCCTGACGCAACTTTCTGAACGTGATCTCACTTACTAATCGTGATCTCACTTAACTTGGACAACCGAGTTGCGGTAGTGACCGGCGGTTCGCGCGGAATTGGCCGGGCGGCTGTCGATTGCTTCGCCAAACTCGGGGCGCACGTGGTGGTTAATTACGTCAAAGATAAGAAAGCCGCGGAGGCGACGGTCGCTGCTGCTACCGAGACAGGCGTTCAGGCGCTCGCAGTGCGAGCGGATGTCTCGCACGCCGGTGACGCGCAGCGTCTGATTGATTCCACGATCCAACGTTTCCAGCGCATAGACTTTCTGGTATGTAATGCGGGCATTTGGGAAGGCGGAGCGATCGATCAGATGTCCGAAGAGGCTTGGGACCGTACCATCGATCTAAATCTCAAGGGAACCTGGACCGCCTGCAAAGCCGCCGCGCCGCACATGAAGGCCAGTGGCTTCGGACGGATCGTAATCGTCAGTTCAACTGCGGGCCAGCGCGGCGAAGCAAACGTCTCGAACTACGCCGCATCGAAAGGCGGTCAAATCTCTTTCACGAAATCGTTGGCAGCAGAACTCGGTCCATTCGGCATCAATGTAAACTGCGTGGCTCCCGGTTGGGTTGATACGGATATGTGCGCCGATGTCTTTGCGCTGCCGGGTTACAAGAAGTCAGTCGAAGACGGAATTCCAGTCGGCCGGGTCGCGACCCCGGAAGACATCGCCCGGCCGATCGTGTTTCTGTGCACCGACTGGGCGCGACACA
Source organism: Pyrinomonadaceae bacterium (assembly GCA_035606795.1). Taxonomy (GTDB): domain Bacteria; phylum Acidobacteriota; class Blastocatellia; order Pyrinomonadales; family Pyrinomonadaceae; genus UBA11740. The sequence goes on along the minus strand of DATNEI010000041.1, from coordinate 9,599 downwards.
TCAACGGAGAAATTCTCAATGTGAACGGGGGCTCCGTGTTGTGCGGATAGAAACGCTTTGCGGGTGCTTTCCGTCTTTGCGCCTTTGCGTGAGATGCACTTAATTAGAGTTCAGACTCACGCTAAGCCGCCAAGGCGCAAAGGGACGCGAAGATATCTGATTACTTAAATGTCGAACTGCCGACATCAAATCAAACTTGGTCTCGAAAGACTGCTCGACGAACGCGTCACGGCGGTGAAAGGTGCGCGTGTCGCGCTCGTTTGTAACCAGGCGTCAGTCGATCACTCGTTCCAGCACGCAGCAGATCTTCTTTTCGATCACCCGGCGATCAATCTTACGACGCTGTTTGGACCACAACACGGAATTCGCGGCGACGTGCAAGACAACATGATCGAGTCAGAGCACGGAAAGGATCGCCGCACAGGGCTTCCCGTCTACTCGCTCTATAGCGAAACCCGCGAGCCCACGGACGAGATGCTGAAAGACGTCGAGACGATCGTCGTGGATCTGCCGGACATCGGTTGTCGCATCTACACCTTTGCTTACACGATGGCGAACTGCATGCGGGCGGCGGCGCGTCTCGAAAAGAAAGTAATAGTTTGCGATCGGCCCAATCCCATTGGCGGCGTCGCCGTTGCCGGTAACCTTCTCGATGTAGGGCACGAATCGTTCGTCGGCCTGTTTCCGACGCCGACACGCCCGGGACTGACGATGGGCGAATTGGCGCGGCTGTTCAATGAAGAGTATGGCATCGGCTGTGACCTGGATGTGATCGAGATGAGCGGATGGCAGCGCGAGTTTTGGTATGACGACACGGACGCGCCTTGGGTTCTTCCGTCACCGAACATTCCGACGCCGCAATCGACCATGGTCTTCCCCGGAACGGTCCACCTCGAAGGGACTCAGATGTCCGAAGGGCGCGGAACTACGAAACCATTTGAATTAGTTGGCGCGCCTTACATTGAGCCGGATGCATATGCTTCAGAACTGGAGCGACTCGATCTGCCCGGCGTTCGCTTTCGGGCTTGCGGCTTTATGCCTACGTTTCAGAAGCACGGCGGCACAGCGTGTGGTGGCGTCCAAATTCACGTGACGGACCGTGAGACTTTTGAGCCGGTGCAGACCGGCGTCGCGATCGTCAAGACGGCATTCGGCATGTACCCCAGCGACTTCCGCTGGAAGGATCCGCCGTACGAATACGAGTACACTCGGAATCCGTTTGACGTGATTGCCGGCACGACGAAACTGCGCGAGCAAATCGAGCGAGGCGACTCGCTTGCAACCATCGTGCAGTCATGGCAGTCAGGCGTTGCTGAATTCCGGAAGGTGCGCGACAAGTATTTGCTTTACTGAGTTTCTAGCAGTGGAAGAGCCGACATTTAATGGAATTGCTGGCATTTTAACCCGGCAGGCAAAGCGACTTAAAGATTTACATTAACTTAAGGTGGCAGTGAAGAGGAGAGTGTTTTGGTAGCTAATCGAGTTGAAAAGGGCCGGGACATGCCAACGCCGACTCGCGCTTGGCTGGTCGGCCTGATAGCGTGGGTCGTGCCGGGCGCAGGTCACTTAATGCAGGGACGTTGGTTGCGCGGCGCGCTGGCGGGCGGTGCGGTTTGGGTCATGTTCTTCCTGGGGCTGTGGCTCGGTGGTCACATGTACGCGGTCGGCGGTCAATCGGGATTTGCCGCGCTGCTGCAACTTCTGCCGATGATCGCAAACGTGGGCGTGGGGTTCCTGTACTTTGTATGTTGGATCGCAAATGCGGGTTTCGCTGAGCACGCCCAAATCGTGACCTACGAATACGGGAACACATTCCTGCTTGTTGCGGGTCTGCTTAACTACTTAGTCATGCTCGACGCTTTTGATATTGCGGCCGGGAGGAAACGATGAGACACGTTCTCTGGATGGCCGTCTTTGCCGCGTTGACCGCAGTGGTTTTCGGCAGCGCTCAAAAGGGTTCGGATCGGCAAAGGCTCATGTATGGCTTGAAGGTCTTTGGCGAGTTCATCCTGGTAGCTTTTCTGCTCGGCTGGATTCTCTACTTCATTCCTTTCCGGTAATCTCACATCGTCATGAATGTCGTCACGACCGAAGCGATTGTCCTGCGCAGTTACAACCTCGCTGAGGCCGACCGAATCGTGCTGTGCTTTACCCGCAGCGCGGGCTTAATCCGCGGGGTCGCGAAAGGCGCGCGCCGCATGAAGAGTCGCTTCGGCGCAGCTTTGGAGCCTTTCACTGTGGTGAATTTAGAGTTTCGTGAAAAAGAGAATCGCGAATTGGTGAGCATCAACAGCGTCGAGATCCTGAAGTCTCATTTCGATCTTGCCGCTGACGTCGAGTGCACCGAAGCGCTCGGGTATATGGCTGAGCTCGTCAACGAATTCGCTCCGCCGCACGAAGCCAACGAGAAGTTATTTCGCATGGTCGCGGCTTGTCTTGACGCACTGGCTGCGTCGCCGCCGATTGCGAAAATCGTTGTTCGGTATTTCGAGATCTGGATTCTGCGTCTGGCCGGTTCGTTTCCTGATGTCAGCGCTTGCGCAGCCTGCGGCAATTCTTTAGCGACACAACCCGCTTTTTTGGATTTTGAAAGCACGGTCCGCTGCGGGAGTTGCAGCCGCGGAGTTGGGACGCCACTGTTGCCGCAAGTGCGCCAGCTATTGCTCAAGAGTCAGCAGTTAGGTCCGGCGCAATTTGCGTCAGACTGCGCCGCCGCTTTCGTTGACAATGATCCGGCACTGGCCGAGTTCACTCATCGCCTAATCATCAGGACACTTGAACGACGCCCACGCACATTGAGCGCGTCCGGGGCGGCAGCCCGACCGTGAGACAGGGCACGGAGGCAGTATGCAGGAGGCAGCAGGCAGACGGCGGGAAAAAGGAGCGTGTCTTATTTGCCTTTGCGGTGCTTTGCGTCTTGGAGCCTTTGCGTGAGACTGCTCGTTTGCAAGAGAGGCGGTTCACGCTAAGGCGCAAAGTCGCAAAGCCTCGCCAAGTAACCTTGAGTCTGCGTAATCTGCGGACTAATCAGTAAATCATCATGGCATCGCGTCGACTAATCGAGCGTTACATCATTCGCACGATCCTGCCGTACGCGCTGGTCGCGCTGGCGCTGCTTACCGGAATCCTCTTCGTCCAGCAAAGCGGCCGCTACCTCGAAACCATCTTTCGCACAACTGTTCCGGCGATGTTTTTTTACAGCATCGCGCCCGCGTTGTTGCCCGCCGTGTTGAGCTTCACACTGCCGATGGCGCTTTTGTGCGGGACGATTGTCGGCCTTGGGCGCATGGGCAGCGACAGCGAACTGGTCGCCATGCGCGCCGCCGGCGTGAGCAAGTGGCAAGTTGTAGTGCCCGTCCTGTTGGTTGGGTTGCTCACGACTTTCGCGTCCTGGCAGTTGAACCTGAACGAAGCGCCCCGCGCGCAACAACAGCTGCGCAGCATTGCGGCCCGGGCGGCGCTCTATAAACTGGATTCGCCCGTCGAGCCCCAGACTTTCACCGCAGACATTCCCGGTTACGTGATTTATGTGCGCGAAGGTGACAAGTCGCGCGGCCAATGGGGAGGCGTGTTCATTCAATCTCACGAAGATGACGGATCGACGCAGCTAATTACGGCGCGAACCGGACGCATTGATTCTTCCGAGGAAAAATCCGAACTCGTTTTGCAGGATGCAGTGCGAACCAGTATTCCTGCTCCCACAGCCGCGAAACAAGACTACACCGTGGAGCGTTTGACGCAATTTCGCCTTCTCTTCAAGACCGGCCGTAAAGATTTGATCGCGGGGATGCGCACGGCTGCGGTCAAGAGCGACGAGATGAACTTTAGTGAGCTGCGGCGCTTTATCAACGAGAGTTCTGGTCCAGAGCAACGCGAAGCGCAAATCGTTTTTTATAAGCGGCTCGCATTTTCGGTGTCCCCGATCATCTTTGCGTTCTTCGGGGCGGGTTTGGCGATGCGCCTGCGGCGCGGCAGTCGCGGCTTTGGCGCGTTCGTCTCAGTGGCCGTGATGCTGGTTTATTACCTGCTGATGATTGGCGGCGAACAGATGGCGCGCGGTGGCACGCTACCGCCTTTGCTGGGCGCCTGGCTGGCCACGATCGTCACGACCGCGGTTGGCGTAGTTCTGCTGCTCATGAATCGCACACTGTCGTTTCCGCAGCTGCGCAGAAAACGAGGCGTAAGCACCGAGCCGGCGAGCGCGAAAAAGATTAAAATCGCGCGTTGGTCTGCCATTCGGTTTCCTACCTTACTCGACACCAGCATCGTCCGCACGATGTTTCTCAGTTTTCTATTTGGGTTCATGGTGCTCGTCATTCTGTTCGACGTGTTCACCAGTTTCGAATTGTGGCGCTTCGTCGCGAAGAGCGGCGGTGGCGTCCGTCTGCTCACCCAATATCTTTTTTATCTGCTCCCGCTCGTTAGCGTTGAGTTGTTTCCGGGCAGCGTGTTGGTCGCATCTCTATTGACCTACGCGTTGATCGCGCGGAGAAGGGAAGCGGTCGCCTGGTGGGCCAGTGGGCAAAGCGTCTATCGTCTGATGCTGCCTGGCCTGGTATTCGCGATCGCGGTGGCCGCAGGGCTGTGGTTGATCGAAGAGCGAGTCATGCCGGCCGCCAATGTTCGTCAGGATGACTTGCGCGCGCGCATCCGCGGCAATCCCGCGCAGTCAACGGCCGGCGAACGACGTTGGCTAGTGAGCGCAGATGGAGCGCGCATCTACTCATACGACTTCGACGATCAAAAGCAAGCACTGCTTAAGCCAACAATCTTCGAATTCGATCCGGCGAAACGCACGGAGTTGTCGCGCGTCATTAATGGCGAAACTGCTTCATGGCTACAGCCAAATCGGCTCGAGATAAAGGATGCGCGTTGGCTCGATCTCAGTCAGCCGCAGGTCGGCAAACAGCAGGCGCAAACACTCACCCTCGATGGCATCGAACCTCCACGAACATTTCGCCCTACCGTTGACCGGCCGTCACAGTTGGACGCCGGCCGCCTGCGCGAATACATCCATGCTCTCAAAGCGCGCGGCGCGGACACGGCGATACTTGCCGTGGGTCTGCAACGAAAATACGCAGCGCCATTCGCGGTCATTATTATGGCGTTAATTGGGATGCCGCTGGCAGTATCACTCGGGCGCAAGAGCACCGTCGCAGCATTATCCTCAGCCGTCGTCGTCAGTATTCTGTTCTGGTTGATCTCGAGCGGCTTTCAGCAGCTCGGCGAACATGCGCTGCTGCCGGCGGAAGTCGCTGTCTGGGCGCCCATCGCGATTTTTATGGGCGGGGCGTTTTATTTTATTTCGCGGGTGCGGACGTAGCAGGAGCCGTCGTCCAATTCAAAGCGCCAAAGGCGCGAAACGTAATAGCCGTGGGCAACGCCCACGGATCGACACCCAAACGAAATTCATCGCCCTGAAGGGGCGGAATACGAATCAGTGTACCGGGACGCGTTGATTTGGCTTATCGGCCGCTTTGAATCGCACGTGCGCAATGATTCTCATCTTCCTAAAGAGCGGCAGTGGGATATACAACGTTGCGGGTGAGAGGATCAAGTTTGGCCGTCCCGTCGACGGCCAAACTCGACGACATACTTCTTTGCTTGATTATTTGGCGAACGACCTAAACGCATCGTAGTACATGTTGATGCGGAAGGTTTCACCGGCAAGAAATCTGTTAGCGCTCCACTGAAGAACGCCGTCAGCATCGGTCCGGCCTGCGGCCGCTGGAGTCGGGTTATTCCGGAATTTGTACTGCTGCGCCCCAAGTTGGCCGATAAACGGATTTTCGAGCACCAGGTCGCTGGGCATGGCTACCATATTGACAACGTGCGATCGTTTGCCCTTAGGTGCGTCACCATCCAAGTTGTAAGTGAAGACTGAATAACGAGTCTTGTCCCAGTAGGCCTGAAAACCTGCCCAGCCCGCTGTGCCGCCGGTGTCGACATCGATGTCAGCGTATCTCTTAACGAGCAAGTCTGTGAGATCGAGCGATTTCCCTTCCGGCTGGCAATTCGTTAACTCCATTCGGATGATCACCCGAGTGGCGTTCTTTGAGATGATGAACGTCTGACGGATCGTAATGAGACCATCGTCGGTTCTGCTCTCAGTGCTTTTCACAAACTCACCTTTGTCATTTCTGCAAATGTGGTGAGGGCCACAGACGATGCCGCTGCTGCTGCCATAAACATCCCACTTTACGTGATCGGCTCCGCCGGGGTCCTTGTAACAAATTGTAAAACCTTCTTCCAGTACCCCAACGGCGAAGTGCTCATAGGTGCCTTCAGGTTCGATCGAGGCGAGGCCCGCCTCGGTGGGTTGACCCATCAGTTGGCCACAATCACTTACGCCAAAATTAGCTCGGATTCCGTTTACTACTGTGGTTGGACTTGGCATGATCTTTCTCCTTTGAGGATTGAAACGTTGAGGTTTTAGTGGTTCAGCCTGTTCCTTAGGAAGGGAGGGCATCACCACCACAGGGTTGCCACGAACTCCAGATTAATGGTTGCCGTGAAGATAATTGCTGAGGTTCTCAAAACCATGAGAGTCAGTCAATTAGCTTGAGGGTGCCGCAATTATACATTCTGCCACTAAACTGTCAACGAGGCGGCGCGAGGCTCGAAGGCCAGCACGGACGTCCATGTCAAAGCACCGAAGACGCGGAAGGTAATAGCCCAGACCAACGGGTCTGGCTTACGGGTTCAAAGCTTGATGGAGCGCCAGGAGCGGACTATGTCGCGCCTTCCGCGCTGGATCAATTTAGCCCGCCTTATTCTAGGCCGTTGGCGTAGGCTTCTACATTTCGCGCCGTTGGCGCTTACTTATGCAGGCTGCATGACGGCGCGGTGCAAGCGAACCGGCAAGAAAGATCCACCGACCGGTCTCTCGTTGGTCCAATGTGACTGCCTCGTTTACACCGGTCCTTATCAAGTGGGCACGGAACTCAGCGGCAATCAGTGCGACCTTAAACGCAACCACCTCTGGTCCGCTGTCTATACACCGCCGCCTCGTCAGTGTCTCTACTCGCTACACGCTAATTGCCGAGTCGTTGTTGGCGCGCCGACACGTTTTATTTTTCATCTCTCAGGTGAGGAGCTGATCTGCAGGGAGTTTTGCTTGACAACCCAACTTTCTGAAGCATAGAGTTGCGCCAGTTTAGCTCTCGCTTTCTTTGCTTATTCATTCCGTCCTTCACGGGAGGACTGCTCATGTCTACTCAAATGCTGACAGACATGATTGTTAGTTCAGGCCTCAAAGTGAACTCAACCGGCTCCTGCGATGACCCCGAGTTCACGCGTTTACACTGACGAGCGTGTCACGTGCCAACTGCTGAGTTGTTGGCACTTCTTACTGTGATTTGAGGGGAGTCCGCACTATGGATGAGGGAACTCTCAACAATCCCGAACACACATTTAAGTCATGGTTCTCTGGTAAGCAGGCCGTCGGAAGCATTACCTAAACCGTTTGGATAAGATACGGAATTATCTTAAACGGTAAGCTTGTCGGCGACCGCCAGCTACCAACTCGTCAGATTGCCAGACTGCTTAGCCAGCTAAGTTCCCGTTTCCCAACTCGACATGTACTCAAGCTGTTCGGCGGTGAGCGTGTCGATCGAGATGCCGAGGGCGCGCAGCTTCAGACTGGCGATTTCCTGATCGACTTCCGGCGGAAGGAGGTGCACACCGGGATCGAGCTTACCTTTGTTCTTCACCAAGTACTCAACTGACAAAGCCTGGTTTGCGAAGCTCATGTCCATCACGCTGGCCGGGTGACCTTCGGCGGCGGCGAGATTGATGAGACGGCCTTCGCCTAGAACCATGATGCGCTTGCCGTCTTTCTTCTTGTATTCCTGAACGAACGGGCGGATGTCGGTGGGCTCATCTGACAGTTCGCGCAACGCGACCAAGTTCAGTTCAAGATCGAAGTGGCCGCTATTTGCGACAATCGCGCCGTCTTTCATCGCGGCGAAATGATCGCGATCGATGACGTGGCGATTGCCGGTGACAGTGACGAAGATGTCGCCGACCGCGGCTGCCTTTGAGATCGGCATGACGCGGAAACCATCCATCACCGCTTCCACAGCCTTGATCGGATCGACTTCGGTGACGACCACGTTTGAGCCCATGCCGCGTGCGCGCAAGGCGACGCCTTTGCCGCACCAGCCGTAACCGACGACGACCAGCGTGCGGCCGGCGAGCAGAATGTTCGTCGCGCGAATAATTCCGTCGAGCGTCGATTGGCCGGTGCCGTAACGATTGTCGAAAAAGTGTTTCGTCTGTGCGTTATTGACGGCGATAGAAGGAAAGCTGAGCACGCCGGCTTTGGCCATCGCCTCGAGACGAACGATGCCGGTGGTGGTTTCTTCGGTAGTGCCGATGATCTTGTTCTTAAGCTCAGGCTTTTCCTTGATCATTGTGGCGACTACGTCTGAGCCGTCGTCGATGATGATGTCCGGACCAAACTCAAGTGCGGTCTGCACGTGACGACGATACGTGTCAGTGGACTCGCCCTTCATCGCATAGACGGGAATGCCGTAGTCAGCAACGAGACAGGCGGCCACGTCATCCTGCGTCGAAAGGGGATTGGAAGCGATCAGCATTGCTTCCGCGCCGCCGGCTTGCAACGCGCGCGCGAGATTCGCCGTTTCCGTCGTGATGTGCGCACAGGCAACCAGGCGCACGCCTTTCAAAGGCTGCTCGGCGCTGAAGCGCTCACGAATCAGACGCAGCACGGGCATTTCGCGTTCGGCCCAGTCGATGCGACGCTTGCCTTGAGGCGCGAGCGATAAATCCTTAACGTCGTGTTCCATTGCAGGCATAACAGTGCTCATTATTTGTTCCTTTGCAAAAAAGTGTGTCAGAACCCGGAACGGTAGCGATGGGATCCAACACTCAAACTTGATTTCTAGATCCGATCGCTACCGCTCGCGGTTCTGACACTTGATTAGACGCGCGCGGCAGTGCGCAGCCCTTCAGCCGCGCTTCGTAGCGCTTCAGCTTTGTCGGTCTCTTCCCAGGTGAAGCCGTCGCCTGAACGGCCGAAGTGACCGTACGCTGCGGTCTGACGATAGACGGGGCGGCGCAGCTTCAGCTCAGTAATGATTTCTTGGGGCGTCATCGGGAAGTGTTCACGCACCAGCTTCGAGATTTGCGCGTCGCTGATGCGGCCGGTGCCTTGAGTGTCGACGTAGACAGAGACAGGTTCAGCAACACCAATAGCGTAGGCGAGTTGCACTTCGCATTTGTCGGCGAGCCCGGCCGAGACGATGTTCTTCGCAATGTAGCGCGCCATGTAAGCGGCCGAGCGATCGACTTTGGTCGGGTCTTTGCCGGAGAAGGCGCCGCCACCGTGCGGAGCATAACCACCGTACGTGTCGACAATGATCTTGCGACCGGTTAGTCCTGAGTCGCCCTGTGGACCGCCGGTGACGAAACGTCCAGTCGGATTGATGTGATACTTAGTGTTCTCGTCGATCAAATCGCCCGGCACAGTGTGTCTGATAACGTGTTCGCGTATCTCAGAGCGCAGCTGATCGTTTTCGACTTCGGGTGCGTGCTGTGAAGAGATGACCACGGCGTCAACGCGGAATGGACGTCCA
>DATNEI010000145.1:0-22378 GCA_035606795.1 Pyrinomonadaceae bacterium | reverse complement strand
GAGGGGACGTCTCCCAATCTCCCCGTCTCGTGTCTCCGACTCCCCGCGTCTCCGTGTCCCCGTCTCCGTGTCCCCGTGTCTCCGACTCCCCGCGTCTCCGTGTCTCCGTGTCTTCCCGTCTCCGCGTCTCCCTGTCCCCGTGTCCCCGTGTCCCCGTGTCCGGTTCTACCGTCGATTAAGCTTCGCATCGTACAGCTGCTTGTACGCGCGGTAGTTGTTCATCACACGAAAGACGTAGGTCTTTGATTCGGTGAAGCCGACTTCCGAAGCAAAGACGCCCTGGTCGTTTTGGTTTGAGCGCGCCAGCCAACGCGCGACGTTGTCTTCTCCGCCGTTGTAGGAGGCGGCAATCGCTTCCGGCAGTCCGGCGAACATGCGCGAGAGCTCGGACAGGTATTCCGCGCCAATGGCGATCGAGACATCGGGCCGGTAAAGCATGTCTTCAGTCACGTTCTGATATCCCGCGCGTTTCCCGAACTTGTTCGCGGCGTCAATCGTCAGTTGCAGCAACCCACGCGCGGCAGAAGGGGACCTTGCACCGGGTTTGAACACACTCTCCTGCTTCATGATTGCCAGAATTAGACGTGGGTCCAGACCTCGCTTGCTCGCCGCATTTACGATTTGATACCGATACGGCGCGGGAAAGTCATCCGCAGACCTCACAATCGCCGCACTCACGGAGTTCGTGCGCTGGTTCGCAATCTGTACCGCGGACGCATCGCCCGAGTTGCGCAAATCTGCAGTTGCCAGGCCGCCGTAATACGAATTCGCCCCGTCCGGAATGAGCAAGTAAGTGCGAATCGCATCGTCACGACGACCTGCGCGCTCAAGCGCATGTGCTTTCAGATAGAGAACTTCATCCGCAGTGGTGCTTGATCCGGACAGGAGGGGCGAGCGCAGCAAATCGTCGGCGGTTTGCACTGCGTGCGGCCAATCAGCCAACGCAATGTCGAGTCGCAATCTGGTAAAGACCGCGTTACGCTCGGTGACCGTGCCCGCGAATCTTTGTCGCGTTCGTTCAATCCATTCGATGGCGGCTTGCGGCTGGCCCGCTTCGCGATAACCATCGATCGCGTTCAAATGCGCGGTGTCGATTCGCTCGCCATTCGGATACCTCTGAATGTATTCGATGTAACGGGCCGCGGCTTCGGCCCCCCGGCCCATGCGCAGCAGCGCCGAGGCCGAAAAGTTCAGACCTTCGCGGCCTTCTTTTGTCTCGGGGAAGCTGCGCGCCACGCGCTCGTAAGTTCGCGCCGCCTCGTCGTATCGACGCTCGACGAAGAAGGAACGCGCCATTCCCAACAACGCCGCCGGCACAGTCGAATCGTTCGGGTAGTTGTCGAGAATCGCCTGCCAGTGTGTGCGCGCATCGGCGAACAGCCGATTCGCCAAATAAATTGCCGCCCGGCGCAGATGCTCGTTGGGAGGCACAGCGTCTTTGCTCTTGGCAAACTTGTCGCTGCGATCGCTCGAGCGGATTGCGCTCAGTGCGGCATCACCCGTGGACTGGGACAAAACCGAAGGACTGAGGATAAGAAGGAAACTAAAGCTGAGAAAAAAACTATTGCGACGCATCGTCTTCGATGATTTCGTAACTGCTTATGATTTCAGCGGTGCCGCCCAGCGTCGCGGCCACGCTGCAATACTTTGTGTCTGAAAGTTCTACGGCATCGGCCACTGCCTTTTCCGAGACGCCGCGGCCGCGCACGATGTGCTTCACAAACAAGCGCGTGTAGGCGCGCGGATGATCGTCGCGGCGCTCGCCATTTACTTCGATGCGGTAATCCGTCACGTGCTGCCTCTTCTTTTTCAGGATTGAAATCACGTCGACACCCGTGCACCCGCCGAGCGCCAGCAGCAACAACTCCATCGGCGAGGCTGCGGAGTTGCGCGTCGTGTCGGTTTCAATCGTTTGCGCGTGACCCGACGGCGAAAGGCCGACGAAAAGGTCTTCGCCGGTAAACCGAATCGTAGCTTTTCCGTTATTGCTTCCCATCTGAAGCGTCTCAGCGAAATTCAACGAAAGAATAACACGGCTGTTTTCGAAACGCCTGATGAACGAAGTTCGTACTTAGTTCGCAACACAAAAGCCATTTCGACCATTGCAATTTCGACAACCTGTTCAGCCTTAGGCGAATCACAAAATCAAGCCCCCTCTAGACATCTCCCGATCCCGTTCACAGGAACTCTCTCCAACAGTCAAATGGTACGGCATTTGATCTGGGAAGCGTGGCTTCGCGGTTCCGAAGCAGTTCAAAGGAGGAAGTAGGAGGAAGTGAAATGAGAAGACGGCTGATTTCAACAGCTTTATCAATGACATGTCTGATGCTGGTCGCGGTGATGGCTCAGGCACAGACACGAGTTTATCGAGGCACATATCAAACGGTGCGGCGCCTAATCGTGCGGATTGAAAATCGCTCGACGATTTTTTCCAGCAGCATCCAGGATTGGGCAGCCCGAAATTCCAACAATACGTACTCACCGGCAGCCGGTGAAGACATCGACGTGTTCGTGCGAGATCTTGACGAGAGCGTGCGACGCTTGCGCGACCGTTTTGACGCTCGGCAGTCCACGGCGGCAGATGTGCAGGACGTTCTGAATCGAGCTGCCCGCGTCGACGTGTTTCTCAACCGGTACACGGTTGACGCGCGCACACGCAACCAATGGTCTCTGCTGCGCAGCGATCTAAACCAGCTGGCGAGCGCTTACAGCGTGACCTGGCCGCGTACGAGTCGCACGTATCCGCCGAATGGCAACACTAATCCGCCGTACGACATTACGCGGAGTCAGTTTGGCCATACCCTGACGGGCACCTATCGCGTTGATAGTTCGCGAAGCGACGATGCGCGCACCGCCGCTGACAGAGCCACACGAGATCTTGCGCCGAGCGAACGCCGGCAAGTGATGGATGCGGTCACGCGACGGTTGGAAGCACCCACCGAGATGGCGCTCAACATTAGCGGCCGAAATGTAACAATCGCTTCGACCAGAGCTTCGCAGATTTCGTTCGTGGCTGACGGCCTCGAACATGTCGAGACGAATGCCAGCGGTCGTACGGTTCGTTCGCGAGCAACCTTGACCGGCGATCAATTAATGGTGAGCACCACCGGCGATCGCGGCAACGATTTTTCAGTCACGTTCGATTCGATTGAAAACGGGCGCCGCCTGAATGTTACCCGACGCGTGTATGTGCAAGGGCTGACGTCACCGGTAGTAGTGCAAAGCTTCTATGACAAGACGTCTGACGTGGCGCGCTTCGACATCTACAATCCGCAGTCGAATCCGGGCTATCCAACGTCAAACACCGGCTTTGTAGTGCCCGACGGGACCAGCGTGATTGGAGTGCTGGATTCAGACCTTTCGACCCGGACCGCGGCAGTAGGCGATCGCTTCACGCTGCGCGTGACAAGTCCGAGCGAATTCGCCGACGCGACAATCGAAGGTCACGTGTCGCAGATTGAACGCAGCGGTCGCGTCACCGGCCGTTCAGTAATGACGCTCACCTTTGACAGCATTCGGCTGCGCGACGGACGCAGTTATAACTTCGGAGGGTTGGTTGAAAACGTGCGCACTTCAAGTGGCGAGGTAGTGCGGGTAGACACTGAAGGCACGGTGCGTGACGACAGCCAAACGACGAAGACTGAAACGCGTGCGGCCATCGGCACGGCGGTGGGCGCGATCATTGGCGCCATCGCGGGTGGCGGCAAAGGCGCGGCGATCGGCGCGATTCTCGGCGCCGGCGGCGGCGCCGGTTCGGTCTACGTACAAGGCCGCAACGATCTCGAACTGAATCGAGGTACGGAAATAACGATTCGGGCGGGAGCTCCGCGAAACACCCAGCGTTAGCGGCGCGGCACTGCGGCCTGATGTGCGGAAGGTCTGCGGTCTTCGGGGCGCTTGAGCAAAAGTAATGGCGTGGTGAGGCTAAGCCTTACCACGCCATATTTTTTTACGAACTAACGGAAAGGCAAAATCCTTTCGCACATCGGGCGGCAGAGCCGCAATACAAGGTCGCTATTGCGTCAGTTCTTTGCGCAGTTCGCGTTCAGATTCTTCTCGCAGTTCCTGGCGAGCACGTTCTGTCTCGAGACCCAGCGGCAAATTTTTTCGTCCTTCATCCAGGCGCTGTAACATGTAATTGGTTTCAGCCCAGCTGGCACCTCGACTGGCCGCAGCTTCGATCATTTGCAAACGCGCTTCGGCTTCCGCGCGCCGCGAAGATCCTTCCTGCTTCAATTGTTCCAGTCGTGTCCGATCGCGATTGAGTTCTTCCATCAGCACCGCTGTGTCCGGCGCGTTCAGATAACGAGCGCGGCTGATGCGCCGCTCGACCAACAAAAGTTCGCGCCGGGCGTTGCCGGCGAGGCGCGAGGCATTCAAGCGCAACGCCAGGGTCTCGCGGTAAGCGTCGGCCAAGAGCGGCTGTTGCTCTTCCATTGATTTCAACGCGCGCTTTTCGCCACCGGTAAGGTCCGACCTGAACCAATCGATTTCGTCCGCCGTAATGCCGTCAGAGGCGAGCCGCTCGCGGACGCGCCTGACCCAGTTACGTCGCATCACCAGCAGCACAATTGCAGTGATCACAGCGGCGATTATCGACACCGGGATGGCCGCGGCGGCCAGCACCCAGACTGGTGTGCCGCCCAGAATTAGCGCCAGAATTCCCATCGCGGCGGGCGGTAGGACCGTGATCAAAACCAGCGCGAGCCACGGCGCCAGGTTCCAAACACGCTGTGCGCGCCGGTCCCTTTGCGTGAGCTTTCCGGTCTGTTCAATTGCTTCCATGGGGTGCTGGGGACGTGAAAATCATACTCTGACTAGCAATTCAGGCCAACGAACCGCATTTTGGTTGAATCTGATGGCTGTAATATCATTCGTGCCGCCAGTCTCATACGAATAAACCCTATGCAGCAGTTTCCCAAAACCGCGCGTTTGGCACTGATTGTCCTGCTGACGGTTCAGGTTGCGTTCGCACAAGGTGGTCGCCGCAGCAAGGGCGCACCGCGGCCAGTGACTATTCCGGTCACCATCAAGGTCCATAAGCCCGAGGTCGAAATTCGCGTCGTCGATTTCATGCTGCGTGAAGACGGCGACATTCAAAGCCTGCTTTCGATTCGCCGCCCCGCCGACAACCCCGTCACATTAGCTATCTTGATGCAGGATGATCTGGTCTCGTCAATCAGCAACGAAACGAAAGGCGTGCGCGAGTTCATCCGCCAATTGCCGTCAGGCTCGCGGGTAATGATTGGATACATTCGCGGCGGCAGTCTGGACCTGCGCCGAAAATTCACCACAGATTTGGAAAGGGCTGCGTCAGGTTTGCGATCGCCGCTCGGCCTGGCTAGCGCCGGCGCCTATAACCCTTACGTCGAAATCATCGAAGCCTTGAAACGGTTTGACGCGCAACCGCTGGGACGACGCGCTCTAATAGTTGTTTCAGACGGTATCGATACCTCGCGCGGCTTCGATAGCTCTGCGGCCGGCCAAAGCATCGATCTCGATCGAGCCATTGCCGAAGCGCAGCGTCGCAGTGTAGCCATCTATTCGATCTTTGCTCCCCCGGCGGCGGGCTCAGCTAATCAACTGTTGGTGACCAACGGACAGAGTTGCTTGCAGAGACTTTCCGACGACACGGGTGGGCGCGCTTTCTTTCAGGGCACGGGCGCTCCGGTCAGTTTCGATCCCTTTCTGAAAGAGATCACTTCAACCCTCGATCGTCAGATCGCGCTAACGTATCTCTCGACCCACCCCGAAAAAGGATTTCATCGTCTCGACATCAAACCTGTGGATCGAGACGTTGAGATTCGACATCCTTCAGGGTTCACTCGTTAAGTAAGCGAATTACTGCGTAGTCGCGGGCAGCAGTGAACCACGCCGGTCAGTGGCAATCGCGAAGCCGTCGGCAATCTCACCAATCATTCCATGAAAATGAATGTCTGTGCCCGAGAGCACGAGCACGACGTCTCCGGCGTGATAGCGAGGATCGTTGAGATTAAAGCGAATGACAGTTGCTTGACCGTTTTCCTGCTCAATCGTATCGAATTCGAAAGTATCGGCATCAACAACGTATGTCTGAGCATGGGTCGCGGTTCTTTGTGATTCAGGCATTGAATTCTCCGGGAAATGATGGGGCGGCTAGTGGGGCTCGAACCCACGACCTCTTGATCCACAATCAAGCGTTCTAACCAACTGAACTATAGCCGCCGTATGCGCTCTGATGCGTGCGCCTGCAATTGTAGCCGCGGCTAAGGGCCAAGGGCAAAGTGGTAAGAGCAAAGTGCAGGGGCAAGGGGCAAAGCGCAAAGGGCAAAGCGCTGACGGCTAAGAGTGAAAAGCAATTCAGGCTTTTGCTCTTAGCTCTTGGCTCTTAGCTCTTAGCTCTTAGCTCTTAGCTCTTAGCTCTTAGCTCTTGGCCCTTAGCTCTTGGCCCTTTGCCGCTGTTGCAGTATTCTTCGCGCGCCCGATTACCTTTCCGTTTTAGGAGTGAGCCATGAACACCCGAATGCGCGTTCGCCCAATCGCCGCTTTCCTGCTTCTGCTGACCGTTACGATCGCCGGCTGGCAATTCTCTGTTCGCGTCCATGCGCAAAAGTCAGCCAAGAAGACTGCGCATCCCGCTTCATCTGCCAAGAGCGACGCAAAAACAAAGCCTGCGACAACCAATAACGCCGAGTACGGTGCGAAGGTCAAAGAATTCACTACCGAGTCGTACTTCATCACTGAGTTGGTAGATCACTTGCCCGCCTCGGACAAAATTCCTTCGCCCGACAAAGTTTTAGGTTACGCGGTGGGCGAGCCTGGTCATCTCACCTACACAAAGGATTTGTATCGCTACTATCGCGAGTTAGAGAAAACCACGCCCCGCGTCAAGGTGTTTACCGCGCCGGAAAAAAGCGAAGAAGGCAAAGAGCAATTGCTGATCGCCGTAGGCGATGAAGCTGCGATTGCGAAACTTGATCATTACAAGGACATCACCGCCAAGCTCGCCGATCCGCGGAAGGTTACCGACGGCGAAGCGGACAAGCTGATTGGTGAAGGAAAGGCGCTGTATTGGGCCTCGGGATCGATCCACTCGCCTGAGACCGGTTCGCCCGAGATGCTAATGGAACTCGCGTATCGTCTGGCGGTTGAAGAGAGTCCTTTCATTCAGGCCATTCGCAAAAATGTGATCGTGTTGATTACCCCGGCGCTCGAGGTCGATGGCCGCGACATGATGGTCGATACCTACAACTATCGCAAAGCCAATCCCGACAAAAACGCACCGCCACTTGTCTATTGGGGCAAGTACGTTGCGCACGACAACAATCGAGACGGTCTCGGCATGGCGCTGGCCCTTTCCCGGAATCAGATGAAAACGTTTCTCGAATACCATCCCACGATTCTGCACGACCTGCATGAGTCGGTGCCCTTTCTTTATACGTCGACGGGAACCGGGCCTTATAACGCCTGGCTGGATCCAATCGTGATCGATGAGTGGAACATTCTGGCTTTCCACGAAATCGAAGAAATGACGAAACGCGGCGTGCCGGGTGTTTGGACGCACGGTTTCTATGATGGGTGGGCCCCAAACTACATGTTCTACGTAGCGAATGGTCATAACTCGATTGGCAGGTTTTACGAAACCTTCGGCAACAGTGTCGCGGATACGATGGATCGCACTGTGGGTGCTCAATCGCAACGCGATTGGTTCCGGCCGAACCCTCCGCAACCACGAGTGAAGTGGTCATTGCGAAACAACATCAACATGCAGGAGTCAGCCATCTTGTTGGCGATGAACTTTGTCTCAAACAATAAAGATCGCTTCCTGAAAAACTTTTATTTGAAAAGCAAGCGCTCAGTCGCGAAGGCAGCCAACGAAGGTCCGGCCGCCTGGATCATTCCCGGCGATCAAAGCCGCATAGTCGAAGCGGCCGACATGATTAATCTCTTGCGTTTGATGGGTGTCGAAGTGCACACGGCTGATAAAGAGATCCAGGTAAAGGATCAGAAGTTTCCCGCCGGATCGTACGTCATTCGGATGGATCAACCGTACTCTCGAATGGCAGACATGCTGCTCGACACGCAGTATTACAACGTTAACGATCCGCGCCCTTATGACGACACCGGCTGGACGCTCGGTGCGTTGCGAAACGTGAAGACGGTTCGCGTGGTCGACAAGAGCGTGCTGCAAACGCCGATGACCCTCCTGTCTCGGGACGCCAGGGTCACGGGCAGCATCTCGTCATCTGCGACGCCTGCCGCTTATGTCATCAATCACAACGCGGAAAATTCGTTGATGACGCTGCGTTACAAACTGAAGGACTTGAAGATTGATGCCGCTGAAGAAGGCTTTGAAGCCAACGGACAGAAATTCAATGCCGGTAGCTTCGTAATTAAGGCCGCTGACAATCCGGGAGATTTGAAACAAGTCTTGTCCGGACCAATGGCGGATTCCGGATTGAAAGCGATCGGCATCGAGAAGCTACCGCAAATCAAGACTCACCCGTTGTCAGTTCCGCGGATCGCGATCCTTCACACCTGGACGAATACGCAAAACGACGGCTGGTTCCGCATCGAATTTGATCGACTTCAAATTCCGTACGCCTACATTTCCGATCAGGTAATTCGTAACACGCCGAATCTGCGTGACAAGTACGATGTGATTATTTTCCCGCCGGTGGGAGGATCGGCGCAGTCGATCGTCAACGGAATGCCGATGCGCGGCGCGCCAATTCCGTGGAAGGCAAGCGATGTCACACCGAATATGGCGCTGGCACCCGACCAGACTGACGACATGCGCGGTGGCATGAGCCTGAGCGGCGTCGTCAACTTACAAAAGTTTGTCGAAGACGGCGGCTTGTTCATTCCGATCTCAAACTGTGCGCGGGTTCCCATCGATTATGGAATTGTTACTGGAGTCACGATTCAGCAGCCTCGCCAACTTCAGGCGGCCGGCTCTGTCTTCAACAGCACTTTTGCAGATCGTCGCAGTCCAATCGCATATGGCTACACCGAAACGCTGCCTGTTTACTTCAATCAAGCGCCGCTTTTTCAGGTTGCCGCTGGAGGCGGCGGTGGTTTTGGAGGTGGTGGTGAAGGCGCAGCGGGCGGCGCGCCGGGTCGTCCTTCGGGACGAGGGACACTTAACGATCCCGATATTGTTCAGGGAATGCCATTGGCGGCCCCACCCGCACCACGTCAGCCCGGCGAACTAACACAGGAGCAAAGGCTGCAGCAAGGCGCCTTTTTTGTTCCTCCGGCTATGCGACCTCGCGTGGTGTTGAGATTCTCCTCGGATGAAAAGAGTCTCCTGATAAGCGGCATGCTTGCGGGTGGATCGGAACTCGCGAATGCCCCGGCGGTGGTTGATGTCCCAGCGGGCAAAGGTCACGTCGTAATGTTCGCTATCAATCCAATGTGGCGGCATCAGACGCAAGGCAGTTTCTTCCTGCTCTTTAATGCGGCACTCAACTACGACAACCTTGGGGTCGGAAGAGATCGATCCGCGGCACCAAGAACTGAGGCGGCAGCGTCTGAGGATGGACCGTAAATGGCGCCCCCGGCAGGACTCGAACCTGCGACCCTCTGCTTAGAAGGCAGATGCTCTATCCGCTGAGCTACGGGAGCGCGCGCCGATGTTAGCATGGCGTTGCAACAAAGCAGGAAGTGCAAGAAAAAGAGGCCACCCCCCACGCGGGATGGCCTCTCGCACAACATGGCAAGACTCAAGCTCGATTAGGCAGCGCGCGTAATCTCTGCGGCCTCGGCGTAAACACGCCGGCCGTTGAGCGCGTCGTCAATAATCTCGCGAACGGCGGAGATGTCAGGATTGACATCCATACGATCACACGCCGCCATATGGCGAAGAATACCTTCGGTGGCAATTTCCAAAACGGTGCCGGCCAGCTTCGAAAAGCGCCGCGCCTGAATATGATCCAGTCTCTGAAGCCGCTCAGACAGCGGAAGTCCTTTATCAAGATTCACGATTGACATTGTCTCCTTCTAAACAGCCAAAAATCAGCTTTTATTTGAACCAAGTATAGATGCGTCCGAAACTTCGCAGGATGCAAAGTCCTTGCAGTTTCGGGTGAATTTTGCACAGTACGAACCCAAGCGGGGAACCACAGAAAGGCTAAACTGTGACTACGAAACCGGAGACTATAACATGAGCCGCGACTGCCGAAAAGAGTTTTTTAGTCACAAATTGTAAACATTTGGGGGTGAAGAGGTGGAAAGACCCGCGATTCCCGTCAAAAAAAGGGAAACACCGGCGAAAGTGCCCTAATTTCAGGGACACTACGCCGGTGTGAACTTCTCCGCCGCGAGCGTCGATTGCTCGATCTGACGGCTATTTACGCGGCAGGACGGAATCCTTCATCGCCTTGCCAACGCGGAACTTAAGCGTGGTTTTCGCGGGGATTTGAATAGTTTCGCCCGTGGCCGGGTTTCGGCCTTCGCGAGCTTTCCGCTCGGAACGAACGAGTTTTCCGAAGCCGGGGAGGACAAATTCTCCATTCGATTTGACTTCGGTGACCGCCAGGGTCGCGATGTCTTCGAACATCTGCTTCACTTGCGCTCTTTTCATTCCGTATTTTTCGGCAAAGTGATTGATTACTTCGGACTGCGTCATGCGCTTCTTGCCAGCTGCCGTGGTCGCCATTTGTGGTTTCCCACCTCCAAAACGTTAGCAAATTTGAAAAACTGCCTGAAACGTATATCACAGACGAGCGAGAAAGTCTGCAAAAAAGGCGGGAATTTTCGAGGTTTTTCTAAAAAAATTGCGTGGCAAGGAATCTTATGGGTGCCAAAACTTCTGGGAATGGCGACACCATGAGCTGGTCGGGGCGAGAGGATTCGAACCTCCGACCTCTCGGTCCCAAACCGAGCGCACTACCAGGCTGTGCTACGCCCCGAATTTCTTAGGGAATCTCGGCTAATTGCCGATTGACGCGCCATTCTAGCCGCCGCGTCGTGAGACGGTCAAGGAGGAGAGGAAGTCGCGGGTAGCAAAGAGCGCCTTTGCTCGATGACTGATTTGGTTCTTGGTTTCGGCTGATAACTCCGCAAACGTCCGGTCATACCCGTTCGGAATGAAGATGGGATCATAACCAAAGCCGCCGCGGCCCTTCGGAGATCTGGCGATTCGACCGTCGCACGCGTTCTCTGTGACGAAAAGCATTTCTCCAGCTTCAGACGCCACAGCCATCGCGCAGACGAACCGCGCGGTGCGATCTTGATCGCTTAGGTCGTTAAGTTCTGCGAGTAATGATCGTATTCGATCAGGGTAAGAGGCGTCAGCACTGAGGTATCGAGCCGAACGAACGCCCGGACCACCACTGAGCGCATCAACTACTAACCCGGAGTCGTCAGCTAACGTCAATACCTGCGCCTGGCGCGCATAACCCGCGGCCTTTAAGGAAGCGTTCTCAATGAAGGTCGAACCCGTTTCTTCTACTGTTTCAATGTCTGGAATATCGTCGAGGCTGAGAAGCTCAAAAGGTTGAGCGGCTAACAAGGCGCGCAACTCTCGCAACTTTCCGTCATTGCTGGTCGCGATAAGCAGTCGCTGTGCGCTCAAGGCATCTTCTCCCGCGCGAACATGTTGAGGAGCGTACCGACTAAACCGAACGACGACCGCGACGTCCATTCGACCGAATTATTTCTGATGGATGTAACGCTGGCCAAATACTGCAGCGACGCAGCGCCTTGTTGAATGGCGGCCGCGTTCGTGGAAAATGCCGACCTCTCTTGTTTCGAAAACTGCTCAACAACAGAAATGGCTGAGGTCCGGTCATCGGCGAAAGTCAGTGAGAAAATCGGCAGCGACATATCAATCACCGACTTAGCCCGCTGAAATGCCGCGACGTTTGGGATGGATTCGCCACGCTCCTTCGCTTCCAGGCAGCGACGGACTTCGTCCGCAGGTCCGCTGAGAAAATATTTATCGATGAAAGCCACGCTCCAATCGTCGGTAGCCGAGGTCAATATTTCCGCTTGCGCTGTGTGCTCGAGTTTGGGATTTGTTCCAACTCTCTCCGCCGCAATCTTTCGTAGGGCCAGGCTGTCGGCCGCCTCAGCAACCAGGACCGCCGGCGCACTCTGGTCCAGTCGAATGATCTGAATACGTGGGCCAATGGCCGCAAAAAATCTGTCCGCGTCGCGAATTCCATACGGCTCCAGCAGGCCCTGCAGCAAGGGTCGGGACGCAATCGCCCCCAGCACGTCGGAGTGTGAGGAAATCACCGAGTTCAATTGAGGCCAGAAACTCTTCGGATCTTTCAGGGTGTAGGACGTAACAGATACCGCGCCCGCCGGCACCAGCGAATGATCGAGCGAGCTCACTGGCTCGGCTGATGCGAGGCTGCTGAATTGCTGAGTCACATCCTGAGCGAGAGCCACATGACAACTATCCTCTGCGCCCGCGTCGTCAAATCGGGAAGTCCACGCAAATCTGTCGATGAGATTTCCAAAGGTGTTGGAAATTAATGGGGCCATCGACGCGGCATCGGGCGAATTGCTGGTGCGTGACAAGGCCCACGCCTGGATGACAAGTTTGACGCCCGCCTTAGGTACATAAGCAAAGACGGCAGATCGCGCGTCAGTCATTGTCTGACGCGTTGATTGAAACTGGCTGTCTTCGGCAATTGATTTGTGTTTGCGCGCGTGAACATCGAGACATGCCATCACGATCGACTCGTCATTCCCAATAATCGCGACCGTATCCACAATCGACACCACCAACCTGCGAGAGTTATCTGCGGTGGACCATTCCCTAAAGTCAGCGCCGTTGACTTGCTTCTGTATCACAACGACTGTGCTGCCGTACGATTCGCGCGCGAGTTGATCGACATATCTCTCGATCGTGGATTGCATTCGGCCCTGCCGTGTGTGCGTTTCGATTATCAGGGCCGCCAATGGTTTGATCGTCAAGGTGCTGCCGCTTTCAGTTGCTTGCGCCTGGGTAACGCAGAGGGCAAACTGCGAACGCGCAAGCAAAACTGATTCGGTCGATCCAATTCCACTCCAACGTGCAAAGCTCACGAGCCACGGGTGAGAGATCAACCGCTCAGGAGCACCCAAAGGGACTGCGAGTGCGCGCCACGCTTCCGTACCGGAAAGGCCGTTCGCGAGCTCCGCAGTATCATTTGCTTCCAGAAAGGCTACTGATTCCGCCGGGACATAGGACGCCATGTCCACGCGGTGCGGGCGATTCCAAAAAATCAGAAGCGCTCCCCCCCCTACGAGAACGACAATCGTGAAGAGCAGTGATTTGCGCAGCTTGCGGGCCAAGGCGGGCATCGTATCGTCTCTGCGATGGCGGCACAACTTTCGTTCAGTTAGACCGGTATCGCGGAATGCTCAGGATATCGTCAACCAAGGTGACGTTAAACGAAGCAAAATGATGTTGACAATGTTTCTGACGCTATTGTAGTCTCGGTTTGGCGGTTTGAGCGCCGGGTTCTCTCCGAGCAAACGCTCTCTTCTCTTTCTCTCCGCAGCATCGTCGCGGAAACCCCGCCGGATACGGTTGCCCCACCTTCACGGAAGAAGCTTCCAAATCCAATTTGCCGAGACCTTAAATGAAAAGAGTAAGTTGTTCCCCCAAGATTCGGTTTGCGCGCGCGCGCCTGTCGCGTGCCCGCCGCGCCCGAGCCCGAGTGCGGCGTCAACGCCTGCTCATCTTTAAAATATCAAGGAGTCACGCATGATGCTCAAACGTGGAAAGACAAGCATGGTCGGCGTTGATATCGGCTCGAGTTCCGTTAAGGCCGTCGAGCTCCAGGGTAAAGGCAGTGATCTGCAGCTGCTGAACCTGGGTTTCGAAACCCTGCAAGCGGATTCAGTCGTGGACGGTCAAATCATGGAATTGAACGTCGTCTCGAACGCGATCAGCAGCATCTTCAACGAGCACAAGATCAAGACAACGAAAGTTGCGGCCGGCGTGAACGGCCACTCTGTAATCGTTAAGAATATTGTGCTGCCGCAGATGACCGAAGAGGAACTTCAGGAGTCGTTTGCGTGGCACGCGGAAGAGCACATTCCTTTCGATATCTCTGACGTCAATCTCGACTATCACGTGATGAATCGATCCGATGACGCGATTCACGTGTTGTTGGCGGCGTGCAAGCGCGACAAAGTTGCGAACCTCAAGCAGGCAATTCAACTCGCCGGAAAGCAACCCTCGATCGTCGACGTTGATGCATTCGCGCTGCAGAATTGCTACGAACTGAATTATGACCCGCAACCAGGAACCATAGTGGCGCTGCTGAATATCGGTGCGTCAACGACGAATATCAACATCCTGAATGGCGTGCGTTCGGTCTTCACGCGCGACGCGACATTCGGAGGCAATCAGTACACGTCGTTACTGCAAAAGGAATTGGGCCTGACCTTCGACCAGGCGGAAGCCGTCAAGCGCGGCATGCCGGTACCTGAAGGCGTGGAGGAGCGAGAGATCTCGCCAATCCTCGACACGGTATCTGACATTCTGGCGCTCGAAATTCAGAAGACGATGGATTTCTATCGCGCCACTGTCGAAGAAGGCGATTCCGCAGTTGCTAAGATTCTGGTGTCGGGTGGTGGTTCGAAACTGAACGGCCTGATCGAATTTCTCTCGAAGAGGTTCGAAGTGCCCGTCGAAATGTTCGATCCATTTCGCAAAATCAAAGTGGATTCTCGAGGGTTCGACCCTGAGTACATGCGCGAGATCGTCCCGGAAATGGCCATTGCCGTTGGTTTAGCGCTGAGAGGAGTTGACGCGCGGTGATCAAAGTTAACCTTTTAGATTCGATTACTGATCGTTCCGTCGGCGTTGCGTTCGTCGAAGACAGAGTCTCGAGCACGCGCACGCAAACTTTCCTGCTGGCCCTGACCGTGGTCGCTTTGCTGGTGTTAGGTATTGGCTATGAATACGTCAGCACCAGTCGCCAACACACGGCCGCCGTCGAAGAGTTGGATCGGCAAAAACGTATTAACGACCAGATGAACGCCGTCAAGAAGGAACAGGCGGAACTGGAAAAGAAGATTGCCGACATCAATCTCCGCGTCCAGGCGATCCAGAAACTGCGCGCTTCGCAGCAAGGACCGAGTCAGGTGCTGGAAGAAATCAAAGCCCGGTTCGACGCTGTTCCCGGTCTTTATCTGAAGAGCGTTGAGCAGAAAGAAGCCGAGATCACCATCAAGGGCGAGTCGCCCAACGAAGCTGCGGTTACTCGCTTCGGACAAAGTATGGAGTTCTCGTCCGGCTTGTTCACGAACTTGAATATTGAAACCGTTCGTGAGGTCCCCAAGAGTAGCACTCCCTCCGCTGCGGCTGCCGCCGCTGCCAGGGCCGCTGTCGACACGAGCGCGCCGCCGCCTGAAGTCGTGAGCTTCACGATCAAGTGCAGTTACGCGCGTCCCAACACTCCCCAAACTCCGGCGCCCACAAATCAGGTCGCCAAGAAATAGACTCGATCGCAAATTATCTTCGCCAAGGAAACGAATATGAAAATCGGAAGTCTCAACAACATTCCCTGGTACGTGCGCCTGGTGGTCTTTGTCGCGGTCGCGTTGGGCGTCTATGCCGGCTTTTGGTACTTCGTCACGCGCGGTACGCGCAAGGACACCAAAGAGCTTACCGAGAAGATTGAGGTGCTCAGAACGGCCAATATGGAAGCGCAAGCTGCGTCACAGCGCTTGAACGAGTTCCGCACTGCTTATAAGAACAAGCAGGAAGAATTGGATGAGTTGCGCGCGTTGCTGCCTGAGCAAAAAGAAATTACCAACGTACTTCAGGGAATCCAGGATCGCGCCCGCGCGACCAGTCTGCAAGTGCGCCACTTCACGCCCAAAGATGATGTGCAGCAGGATTTCTATAGCGGCAAGAAGATCGACGTTGCCGTGCAGAGTTCCTTCTCAGGATTGCGCGCCTTCTTCGATCAAATGGCCAAATATCAGCGCATCGTTTCGATTACCAATTTTGAAGTGAAGCAATTGGACAAGCAGCTGAACAACACAACTTTGGAAGCCCGCTTCGATCTAACCGCCTATTACGTTTCGAGCGAGAAACTTCAGAAGCAGGCCACGCCGCCGCCACCTGCGGGTACGCTACCAGCGCCACCTGCCCCCCAAAAATAGAGAACGTCTCGATTCTGACCAGGAAGAACCGAAATGAAATACGAACGCATAATTCGAGCTAGTTTGATCGCGACGATGGCCGTGGCGACCAGCGGACTTGCTATCGCCCAGGCACAGGATCAATCTTCGAAACCGGCCGTGTCAGCCAAAAAAGGCGGACGCGATCCCTTCAAGAAATATGAACCGCCGGTGAAGTTGATGAAGTCTACGAAGCTGGATGTCCCGACAATTCAGGCTCGCATCGACCGCTATCGTGCGCAAAAAGCGGCTGCGGCCGCAGCACATGTTGCGCCGCCAAAGCCAACCACAGCTCTGCTGCTCAACGAATTGCAGGTCACGGGCGTCTTTCGCACGCCGCGCGGCTGGGCCGCGATGGTCGAGGCAACTCCGATCAAACTCTCATATGTGGTCTATCCCGGCGAAACGTTTTTCGACGGCCAGCTCGTGGCCATCGAAGAAAACCGCCTGGTTTTTCGTCGCGACGTAGTTTGGAACGACGGCCGTCGCGAGAAGTCTGTCGAAATTAAACCGCTGCGCAAACCCAGTCCCGTCGAGGACATGGCTGCCAAAGCGGCGCCCGCCAATGCCCCGGCGCCCGAAGCTGCAAAGCCCGGCACGCCCGAAAAGTAATAACAGTTTTGCCGGCGTCATCTTGCTTGAGATGGCGACCGTCGATCCCGTCGAATCCCGACAAATCGGGACTTCTACTTTGACAACCGATGACTGACCTGCCGCTTTGGTGCGGCGCGTTTTGGATGTTCGTTGTGTAGGCATCTCGAACGAGCGCGTAGCGGAAGACAGTCGAATCCCTGAGGAGGGAATAATGCCTAAGCAGTCCATGAAAACTCTTGTCGCCAAAACATGCGCGCTCGCGTGCATCTTCGGATTGTCCGCCAACACCTTTGTGGTGGCAGGCAAATCGATCGTGTTCGAGCGAAACAAATCCGTCAGCGTGGCCCCGGCCGCGCCGGCCGCTGAGCCGAGTCCCGAGCCGTCGCCGATTCCGGCACGGCCTGGGATTTCGCCGGCTGCTCAGAACCAGATGCAGCAACCCGAGCAGGGCCGCCGTTATGGTGCGACGGGATTTGTGGGCGAGCCGATCAATCTTAATGTCGTCAACGCCGACATTCGCGACATCCTGAACTACATCACTGAGCAGTACGGTATCAATTTCGTGATCGACAGCTCAGTGGCGGCCGTACCCGTGACGGTCAATGTCCAGGACGTCCCGTGGAACTTCGCGCTCGATGCTTTGCTGCGCGCGAACAGACTGGGCGTCGAAGTGAATGGCAACATTCTACGGGTGGCGACTTCTGAAACTTTGGCAAAGGAAGCTGAAGTGCAAAAGGTGATCAGCGATGCTCGTCTGGACAATTCGCCGCTGGTGACTGAGTTTGTGCGACTGAATTACGCGCGCGCCTCGGGCACGCTGGCGCAAGCCGCGGGTTCCACGGGGGCCTTCGCTGGTGGCGCCACGAACTTGAGCTACAGTGGCGGCGCCGGTGGCGATGCGACTGGTGGCAGTGGCGATCAGGGCGTGCTGCCCATTATCAAGCGGCGTTTGTCGCGCCGTGGCGCAGTCGAAGTTGACGGCCGCAGCAACACGCTGATCATTACTGATGTCAAAGAAAACATCGAGGCGATTCGCCAGTTGGTCGCGATCCTTGACCAGCCCGAGCCGCAGGTTGAAATCGAAACGCGCATCGTCATCGCGCAGCACAACTTCAGCCGCGATCTCGGATCTCAACTCTCGATGAGCGTTTTCAGTCCGGGTTCCACGTCGTTGGGTTCGCTCAGCACGCTTCCACAGCCGAGTGTCGCCGGCGGCAATCAGAATAATCAGAACAACGTCGCGACGCGTTCGACGGATCCGATTCGTGACGCAACGTCGAGGTTACTGGGCCCGTTCCAACCGAACGGCAACCTGGGAGCCGCCAATCCGAACACCGTGATCGGTTTGACGACCGGTATCTTCGGAACCGCGCAAATTGGTTTGATGATTAGTGCGGCCGAGACTCGTGGCGAAGCCAAGACTGTGGCGACACCGCGCGTGACCGCGCTGAACAATCGTCCGGCGCAAATCGAAAGTGGGACTCAGATTCCGGTGCAAACCACACAGGCCGCGGGTGGCACGGCAGTCGTGACCACGACCTTCGTCTCCGTTCCGCTGCGTCTGTCTATTACGCCGCAGATTACTGATGCCGGCACAGTCGTGCTGCGCGTTACGATCGAAAACAATACCATCAACTCCGGCATCGCGGTGGGTGGCGTTCCCGGCATCGACACGCAGCGCATGCAGTCTGAAGTGCTGGTGCCAGATGGCGGTACCACGGTGATGGGCGGAGTCCTGGCCGATGTTGACAGCAGTTCTCGTCAACGCACGCCGGGTGCTGCGAGCATTCCGATTCTCGGAAACTTGTTCAAGCGCAAGTTCGTGAACAAGAGTTCGACCGAGATTCTGTTCTTCATCACGCCGCATATTTACCGGC
This sequence comes from Pyrinomonadaceae bacterium, assembly GCA_035606795.1. Classification (GTDB taxonomy): domain Bacteria; phylum Acidobacteriota; class Blastocatellia; order Pyrinomonadales; family Pyrinomonadaceae; genus UBA11740. The sequence goes on along the minus strand of DATNEI010000145.1, from coordinate 3,791 downwards.
CTGACTATTTCGGCAAGCCAACCTCCACCACGCCAAGCCAGGGCCCGCGCACAACCACAGTGCCGCAGCCTGTGCCACTCGGCAATCCGCAAACCAACACGCCCACGCCGACTGAGTTGCAGAATCCGCAACCCAACACGACTCCGAACACAACTCCGAGCGTGATCGGCGCACCGGGAGCGAACAATCCCTCCCCGACTAACACGGCGCGACCGGGCGCATTGGATGGCCGTCGGCCGGAACAAAGGTAAGAGTTCTTTTACTCCCACAATTTTACAGCTTCGAAAGCTGTGTTAGCCGGTGGTCGAAGCGAAAGCATAGACCACCGGACGTTTTTTTGAGATAACTTGGACCGATGATGTTCAAAGAAGCCCTCCAAACGATTGTGGAAAAGACCGATGGCAGTCTCGGCGCGCTTATCATGGGTGCTGACGGTCTCTCGGTGGAAAAATTTTTCACGCAAGAAGGCGTTGCCGCCAACCTGGATGTCGCCGCCGCTGAGTTCACTTCCCTGGTACGCGCAGCGATGCGTTCAGGAAAGGATCTCGATCTGGGCGACCTTAATGAAATCGTTGTCGTCCTGGGAAAAGTCACTTTCCTGATGCGACTCTTGAATCGCGATTACTTCGTTTGTCTCGCGCTTTCACCTGAAGGCAACCTGGGCCGCGGTCGTTACGAACTGCGCAAAGCAGAACTTCAACTCGCCGCCGAATTTACCGTCTAAGATCTGCAATTCTCTTTTCGGGATTAATCAATGAAAGCTCCGCACGTGACCCGCGTCTTACTTACGCTCTGCGCACTGTGTTCGGTCGCGGCCGTCGCTCAAGCAGCGACTCTGCAGGCCAAAGTCACGGATGTTCCCTCAGGCAACACGATCGTTGTCAGCAACATCAATCGTCCGCTCAAAGTCCGTCTGAAAGGAATTGCGCCTCCTGAAGTTGGCCAGCGGTTCGCGGATGCGGCGCGCGAACACTTGAAGTCGCTCGTATTCGACAAGGCAGTTTTCGTCGAATACACGGATCTGTCCGACGGTTACCTGGAAGCCCGTGTGACCTTGAATGGAGTCGATGTCGCTTCACAAATGATTCGCGACGGAGTCGCCTGGTACGATCGCAACGACAACTATGCCTTGATCGAGGCAGATCAGAATCTTTATTCGCAATGTGAAGAATTGGCGAGAAGCGAAAAGCGTGGTCTGTGGAGTGAGGCAAATCCCATAACTCCCTGGGCATTCCGGAAAGCGCAGCAGGAAAAGTTGGCACGAATCGAACGTCCGGCCGCTACCGTCACCGGGCGCACCGCTCCGGCGGCGAGCCTCCGGCCCCAGCGCTCGCTTTCTAATACAGACCTGTTCGGAAATATCTTCGGCGGCAACTCATCAAGCGCAACTCCAAACGTTCGACCGGTCGATGAACACGGCACACCCGATCGTTGGATTCGCATCGACTCGGCACGGGAGCATTTTTCGATTTCGGTGCCCAGTAATTCGGTCGAAGGATCGTTTGCCGGCGAAGACGAGCAAAAGCAACCTACGTCGTTTCATTTTTTGATGGGTGGCAGTGCGGAAGCTATCGTCACTTTTTTAGCCGCTACCGGGCCACAAGTGGCGTTGGCGGACGCAACTTTCTCGGACCAGATGATGCAAGGCTTAATCGCCGGAATGAATCAGGGCGCGTCGGAGCATGGTGAAAGCGATCGCGTGATCACGCTCAAAGCCTCGCGCACGATTACGCTGGCGGGGCTTTCCGGCAGAGAGTACATCCTGCATTCCGCCGCATTCGGAGGAACCGCGCGCGTGTTAACGCGAAAGGTCGGCGATGCGCAAGAAGTATTCGTAATGATGGCGCTTACGCGCGCCGGCAGCGAGCCGCTCGGGAGCCGTTTCATCAATTCGTTCAAGCTTCAATAAGGTTCGATACAGCTATTGGTTCGTCAGCGGCTCCTGATTTCAAGGGGCCGCTTCTTTTTGGGCTTTGTCAGGAAATCGTAGGCGGTACGTCCGTCCGCGAAGCGGACGGTGTGAAAATAACCCAGCGCTTCAGCGCTGGGATCAAAGCGAGAGTGGGATCGCAAGTCCGTGAAACGGACGACAGATACAGAACCGCTTGCAGTAGCAAGCGGGTTAAGAATTCGACTACAACTGAAAGCGAGTTTTTTGTCCCGCTCACTATCGTTCGCGGTTCTGTAAATTCTGTCGCCCGCTTTGCGGGCTCTGGTTTAGTTGGTTCACGCTAACCCAGCGCTGAAGCGCTGGGTTATTTTCATTTCGCCCGCGAAGCGGACGAAGAAAGCCCGGAAACTTTACTTTTAGCGAAGTCCGGTCTTATTCCGCGACCTTGTAGCGCTTTCAGAGTGCGGCTATAACTTCGCATATGAATCGATCCGCTCGTGCACAATTGCAAGTCGCTCCGGTCACACTAGAAGGCAAACACGTTCGGCTGGAGCCGTTAACACTCGCCCATGGAGCGGCACTCAATGACGCGGCGGCCGACGGCGAACTCTGGAGCACTGACGTCACCATCATTCCCGAACCTGCGGGGATGACGGGCTACATTCAATTCGCGCTCGATGGATTGAAGCAAGGAAATCAGCTGCCGTTTGTCATCACGCGATTGCCGGATAATAAAATTGTCGGCACAACCCGCTTCTACGAGATTCGATCAAACGACTACGCCGCAGCCATCGGTTATACGTGGCTCAGCAAGAGTGCGCAACGCACTCCGATAAACACAGAAAGCAAATTATTACTGCTCACACATGCGTTCGAGCGCTGGCAGTGTAACCGCGTCGAACTAATCACGGACGTTCGCAACGAACAGTCGCGGGCCGCGATCCTGCGCCTCGGCGCGAAACAGGAAGGAATCCTGCGAAAGCATTTGATTCTTCCCAGCGGTCGCATTCGCGACTCAGTCGTCTTCAGCATCATCGATTCCGAATGGCCGGAAATTAAGAAACATCTCAACGCCAGATTGGGATAACTGAATGTCCTTGATTCGACGAGGCGCCGTCAGTCCAGATTGTCGATTTGCAGACCAACCGGCATAGCACCCGCGCCCTTGATGGCGTCGAGCACGCGCGCTACATCCGCATAAGAGAGCATCCGTGGCGCTTTGATGAATACGGTTCTTTCGATGCGCACGCTGTCCGGCAGGTCATTCCGGTCGCGCAACTCGTCGCGATAGACGCGGTTCTGAAATCGCTGCTCGAACACATCATGCAGTCTCGTGATCAATTTTGCAGAATCGTAAACCGTTCCCATATCTGACTCGCGGTTCAGCATTAAGGAGCGGTCAGGTCTGATCGTAACAGTCAGGCTTTTATCGTTCGGATTCAGTTTTTGATCGTCAGGCTTCGAGGCTGTTTTCGTGAGAAAGCGCGCAGGTCTTAGTGGTGACACCACCATGAAGATAATTAACATGACCAAAAGAACGTCGATCAAAGGCGTGACGTTGATGTTTGGCCGGGCGTAGTTCTCTCCCCCGCTGGATCGCTCCGCGTGATTACTCATTGTGATGCTCCTTTCGACAGCGAATTAGAGTCTATCGCCCGGCGAATTGTTCCACCCTTGCATATAATGCTCAGGCACGACTTGCCTAAGCCGATGGACATTGCTGCCTACCTTGATCGAATTAATTATCGCGGACCTTTGGAGTGCGATGCAGAGACGCTCCGACAACTCCACCTGGCGCATCTCCGTAACGTGCCGTTTGAGAATCTAAGCATTCATGCGGGCGAACCGATCGTGCTTGACGATGACGCTTTGTTTGAGAAGATTGTGAAGCGCAAGCGGG
>DATNEI010000018.1:0-13767 GCA_035606795.1 Pyrinomonadaceae bacterium | reverse complement strand
ATCCGATCAACTGGCCGACCTGAAGCCAATCGAATTTACCGGCACAGTCCCGGCCGCGTCTGAAGCGGATCGGAACATCTTTGCTTATTACGTTCCGCCTCCCCCGCAAGTAAAACAAACCCCCACACCAACGCCGGCACCGCCTCCGCCATTGACGGTTTCGTCGGTGACTCCGACGAGTGTGTACGCGCGCACGACAGACTTTCCCTTGCAAGTCGGAGGTGACAAGTTCACTCCAGCGGTGCGCATTTTTGTTGATGGCCGGCCGATGCCGACGCGTTTCGTCAACGCGCAACAGGTGGCCACGACGGTGACGGCCGATCTGATCGCCAATCCCGGCAATCGCCGCATCGAAGTGAAAACCGCGGACGGCAGTTTGTATTCGAACGTAGGAAATCTGGTGGTCACGCCGCCGCCGGTTCCGAATTACAGTTATATCGGCTTATTCGGCAGGCGCAGTTTCAATGACACCGCGGTGCTTCAGGACAAGAACAACAAAGATCTTTTGAATGTGCAGCGCGGCGACGTTGTGGGCGGACGCTTTCGCGTCAACAGCATTTCGGACAAAGAGCTCGTGCTGGTGGACACCACTCTCAAAATTCGCCACACCCTGCCGTTCAGCACAGAAAGCAGCAGCAACCAGTCGCGGCCTCCGAACCGTCGAGCAGTCGATGATGAACCCGAGCTATAGATCGATGTTGACGAGCTTGCCTCTCAATCACGAAACGAACGAGCGCGGCTACACGCTGGTCGCGTTGATGGCGCTGATGGCGTTGATGGCGTTGTTCGCACTGGCAGCGGCGCCGAGCATCCAACAACAGACACAGCGCGAAAGAGAGAAGGAAGCGATCTTTCGCGGCGAGCAAGTAGCCGACGCCATTCGCTCGTACTACATATATAAGGGCGGACAAGGACCGAACTCCCTTCCGACCGATATCGATCAATTACTCGAAGGCGTTCCCCGCGGCACCAAGAAGCTGCAGATTCTACGCCCGGAAGCCGCTGTAGACCCGCTTTCGCAAGACGGCCAATGGCGCCGGATCAGCCCAACTTCTGAGGAATTTCGTGATTTTGTCCAGTCCTTGATGGTTTACTCCGGCGGTGTGGCGCCGGCCCCGCGGCGCGAGTTTGCGAGCATGGGAAGCTTGATCCCCCAACTCACAAACGTACTGAACACCCGATCCGAAGAAGAAGTTCCCGGCGGTGAAAACGCTTCGGAAGACACGTCAGGCCCGTTCGTCGGCGTTGCGAGTCGTAGTCAGCGCAACTCTGTGATCACGTACTATGGAATCGACCGACATGACGAATGGATCTTCACTCCAATGTTCCGCTGATCGTCTCGTCGTTGCCCCTCCGCGTTAATCGTCAAACATCATTCGCGATCACTGATCGCACCCACTCACTGACGATCATCGATGCATCACCCGCGTTGAGATCGAACTTTTGATCGCGAAAGTGTTTCGTGCAGCGCGAAGATTTTTCACAACGCGTGTAATAAATTGTTGACAATGCTGCTAATTAAGTTTATATAGCAACATGTTGTGCGCTGTTTTGTCTAGACCACAAGAAACACTGCAATACAGTATCTTGTGGTCACAACCTGAAAACTAAGAAGGAGAAACGACAATATGGCAACTAAGAAGAAGGCCGCTAAGAAGGCCAAAAAAGGCGGCAAGAAAAAGGCCGCGAAGAAGAGATAGTTCGTTCACTCAGGAAACAACAACGACCACGTTCAAGTGGCGCACATCAAGTGAGGCCCTAGCGGCCCTTAAAAAAAGGAACGGCGAAAGCGTTAACCCGCCGTTCCTATTATTTTGTCTTGCCTCAACCGCGCTTCCCTTGCATGAGCTCTCCAGCTCGATCGTTTCGCATTAGAGAATCGACGCTGCAGAGATTTTTTTACACTCATCACGACCGCAACTGATTCCGCGATGGCTTCCACCGTTTAGTGTGAACTGTACGAAACGTTGCTAAACCACGATGAAAAGAGTCGTTGACGAAAAGACGAAGCGCCCATAGAATCCGCGCGCACTTCAGCTTTAACATCTACCGACCAGACGAGGAGAAGTTATGAAACCGAAAATGATTCTGTTTGGATTAGGGATTCTATTTGCGAGTGCCGTTGTTTGTGCGGCGCAGAGCCCGCACATGGGCACTTGGAAGTTGAATGAAGCGAAATCGAAGTTCCCCAAAGGCGCGACTAAAAATCACACCGTCGTGTATGAGATGGTTGGCGATGACGTGAAAGTCACCGTCGATGGAACGGACGCAACCGGCGGTGCGATTCATAATGAGTGGACCGGAAAGTTCGATGGCAAATCGTACGCGGTGACCGGCGACCCGAGCCACGACATGCGCTCGTATCGCAAAATAAACACGCGTACTTTGTCGATACGGAATACCCAGGGAGGCAAACTCGTCGCCAACGGCACCATCACTGTCTCGCGTGACGGCAAGACGCGTACAGTGGTAACTCGTACTCGAAATGCAAAAGGCGTCTGGGCGAGCAGCACCGGCGTTTACGACAAGCAATAACTTTGGAGGGCGGCTACTGAGCGTAGCGCCGCTTTGGATCTCATCAAGGACGCAGTTAAGGAGAGTGTCAAAGCGCCGTCAAGGCGGCGCCCTCGAAGACAACTGGAGCCGAGCGAATCGAAATCTTTGCTCGGCTCTTGATGGTTGGCCGCGGTTTCTCAAACTGCTTACTCCTCAGAGCCGACTGCTGCTGGATGCGCTTTGTAGCACAGGCGGCTTGATCCGTGGTTACTTCCCGGTCTGCGACCGGAACCCAATACTCACATTCGCATCTTCACGTACTCTTAATTAGAATCTTTCAGCGAGAATAGAGTCTTTTAGCGAGTCTTGGGGAAGTTCCTTCCCCGAACACTGCCACAAAATGATTCGCCGCGGTGTTCAAATCATAGGATAAATGCGCGTGGGAGCCGGAGCCGCTATCGAATCAGTAGCCAGCCAAACAGAATGGCGGGAAGCCGTTGGTTTTGATGAGGCTTTCACGCTTCATCACCGAGCGGTGTTCGCGACGGCGCGCGCTGTTGTGCGCGACGCGGCCCTGGCCGAAGAGGTGACGCAGGACGTGTTTCTCAAACTTTATCGTTACCGGGATTCCGTACCCGGCGGCGAATTGTTACGCCCGTGGCTGTTGCGCGTCGCTATCAATGAATCCCGGAACGCTATCCGCAGCCGCAATCGTTCGCTGGCCCGCGATACTGCTTATGAAAAAACGCGCCAGGAAACTGCGATTGAGTTTGAGCCGGACAGCTCGCAACAACTCGAGGCGGCGCGACAAGCGCTCGATAAGATCAAAGAGCCGATGCGCAGTTGCTTGCTGCTGCGTCAACAGGGACTTTCGTATCGCGAGATCGCGCAGACGCTTTCGGTTAAAGAAAATTATGTGGGCAGCCTGGTGGCGCGCGCGCGCAAAGAGTTTATGCGCAGCTACGGCAAGATTGGAGCGAAGCCATGAAGAATTGCATTAACGAGGAAACTCTCCAGGCATGGGTGGACGGTGAGCTAGCCGCCGATCAAGCGGCGAACGTGGCCGCGCACCTGAACACCTGCGCGCAGTGTGCGGCGGTCGCCAGGACCGTAGAAGCGGAAAGCGTGCTGCTGTCTGAGGCTCTCGCTCCTGAGTTTGCGGCGCCAGTTCCGACCGAAGCGTTGCGGCAACGCGTAGACCTGGCAGTCGGACGACTGCACGATCGGCAGGTTCGGGTAAGCAGAACCTCACGCTGGAGCGTATTTGCAGAATTCTTTTCGTTCCGACCTCTTGCTTATGCATCGGCTGCTGCCACGATTGTGCTGGTGGCGATCATTGGTTTCGTCTACTTGAAGAATCACAAAACAACCTCGGTTGCGAACAACAATCAGCCGCAGGTGGGGAGCCCGGAAAGTCCGAAAGAATCTCCCAAACTTGTGAAAGACCAATCTCCTGGGCAACCGATGAGTCCGCAAGCGCCAAAGCCTTCTTACATTGCCGCCGTACATAAGCCGAAACGCGTGAGAAGAACGGGAGATGCGGAACCAGATGCGACGTCGCTTACCTGGCAGACCCAGCAATATGAGGGCGCGATCGCGAAACTCAACGAAGCGCTTAAGACTCAACCAGCGATGCGGCCGTCTTTGCAGGTCGAATATGAATACAACCTGGCCGTAATCGACAGCACGATCAAGACCACGCGAGACGCAGCGAAAAAGAACCCGAAAGATCCACTCGCGAATCAGTTCATGCTCGCTGCTTATCAAAGCAAAGTTGACTTTATGAATCAGATTGCCGATGCGCGGGCGGTGGAGAGATAGCGGTTTGCGTTTCATCCGCTAACTACACACTTGCCACAAAGTCGCTGTCCCCGGTGTTCTAGTCATTGGAAGCCACAAAAGAACTGGCGAAAGGAAGCCTATGAAAAAGATAGCTCTGTTAATCGGAATCATGTCGTTGGCGGTCGCGACTCTAGCGGACAGCCGGACCAAACTAACCGATAATCACGCGGCCACCGTAATCAAAACATCGCTTTCAGACTCGTTTCAGAAATCGAAAGGCGATGAACTGACTGAGAACTTCAGTCAGACTTATCCAATATCGCCGAATGGCCGGGTCAACATTGCGAACATCAACGGTGACGTGCACGTGAATGTCTGGGACCAAAACTCAGTCAAGGTTGACGCGGTCAAGCGGGCTTACAGTCAGCAGCGCCTTACCGAGGTGACGATCGACGTGCAGAGCGCCCCGGACAGCGTGCAGATCAAAACTCAGTATCCTGAGGATCGCACCTACAATGGCCGCAATCGGGAAGATAGTTGGGCGAGCGTCGAGTACACGCTCACCATGCCCCGCCGTGCGCGTCTGGACGGCGCCGAACTCGTCAATGGCTCTCTCGACATTGAAGGCGTAGAGGGCGATGTGCGTGCCTCGCTGGTCAACGGCACAGTGAAAGCGGCCGGGCTCGGCGGCGACGTGAAACTAAATACGGTCAACGGCGGCATTGAGGCAAATGTCGCCACGCTGGGGACGGCGAAGAGCGTGCAGTTGAACTCGGTCAATGGCCCAATCGTGCTCATGGTTCCGTCAGGCGCCAGTGCGGACGTCAAAGCCACGACGGTGCACGGGGGCATTACCAACGATTTCGGCTTGCCGGTGGAAGACGGTCAATACGTCGGGCACAGCATGAGTGGTCAAATCGGTTCCGGCGGCGCGCGGATTCGCCTAAATAATGTAAATGGCTCGATCGCGGTCAAGCGCGGCGCAGCGATGTGAGTGAGAACCTAAGGTGAATGGACGCACCCTAAGGTGAGTAAGAGCAACCTGTAAGACTTAAGGCTTCGAGCCCTAAAACACTTGAGCCGAACGAATGTGATTCGTTCGGCTCTAATTTTTTCTCGGCTCTAGTTGTTTGTCTGACGGCTTTTCCTGCCGTCTCGCTCTTGGCGCCTGCCTACTGCCCTCTGCCTTCTGCCTTCTGCTTACTGCTTACTGCTTTCTGTCTTCCGCCTTCTGTATTTTGGCAGCGCATACGGGACTCGAACCCGTGAGTAAGACCGTTTCGACGTCGCCTTCCGCTGCCAATCCTGTTTTTTGTCTGGCTTCTTGCCTGAGTTGGATGATATAAGCTCCGCGTTCTGCCATCAATAAGCAGCAACTGGCATCCTGCGTTGTGAAGGATCTAACCACAACATCCTTTGGTTTAATCATCGCCTATCTTCTGCCCGGCGGTGCTTTCCTCTATGGATTGTCGTTTCTGATAGACAGTCTAAAGAGTATAGCTAATAGATTCTTTAACGCGACTGCGGACGTTGGTCTGTCGTTAACGGTGATATTGGCCGCGCTCACCACTGGATTGATAGTGAACTCTATACGGTGGCTGTTATACCAAAAACTCTTGTTCTCCGATTTTCAAGAGCTCGATTACGGAAAGCTAGAGAGCGAATATCAGCTAAAAATTGTCCTCTGGGCTACAGAAGAAAACTTCCGGTATCACCAGTTCTACGGTGGGATGGCGGTAGCCATGCCAGTGATCTATGTTGGATGGATTACTCGCTACTACCCGAATTTTGTACAGACAATACCAATGAAAGTTATCACAGCATTATTCGCAACGATTTCAATAATGACGTTGGGTATTGTCCTGCTGAAGCGACCTAGGAGAGGAGACTTGTCAGGACGAAGTTTCCTTAAGAAGATTAGTGCCAAAGCCCTTATTGTGACTGGTGGCTCTTCTGTCACTTTGCTTATTTTGGGTTGGCTTAGGTTCTTTCCAAATCCATTCAAGGACAGAGTTTTATTTACGCTTCTAACGATTAGCTTCATATTCGTTGAAGTGCTCTCTGCAGCTAATGCGCAGTCGGCGTGGGAACATAGCGCCGAGAAGAGAAGAGCACTCATTCGAGGCGGTTAATTTCAGCTCAAATAGTCCGAGTGACAAAAAAGGCCACCGCCATGGTAGCCGATATTCACTGCTTCCTGCCTACTGTCTTTTGAGTTTATTGGCAGCGCATACGGGACTCGAACCCGTGATCTCTGCCTTGAGAGGGCAGCGTGTTAACCAACTACACCAATGCGCCGCGAAGTTGGGATTATAGAGGCCGTGCCTACCCCTCGCAAGTTCGCGAGTTTCGGCTAAATCAGATGTGCGCCACGTCACCTTCGCACGCTTCCGCAGCATGTTATACTCCGCCTTCGCAATTCTACTTCATCGAAAGGTGTCGGAAGCCCGACCCCGGGGTCCCCAGCCGGGCAGCCCGGCTGGGGTGGGGCGGTTAGGGAGGGCAACTTAGCAATACTGGCCCTTGCTTACGCGCGGGCTTCTGACACGTAAATCCTGACTAGCCTTAAATGAACATTGCGGTGCTGAACGAAACGTCTTCAGGCGAAGCGCGCGTGGCGCTGATGCCTGATTCGATTCAAAAACTCGTTGCCGCCAAGACGTCCGTGTCAGTGGAGAGTGGAGCGGGCATTGGCGCGGCTCGCACCGACGATGATTTCACCGCTGCGGGCGCAAACATCAGTAATGATCGCAGCGCGCTGCTTGCCAATGCCGACGTTGTTGTTTGCGTTAGCCGGCCGGCCGACGAAATTTTCCAGGCAATGAAGAAAGGCACGGTGGTGCTTGGATTTCTGCGCCCGCTCGATGAACCTGCCAAATTAGTTCCCGCACTGGAAAATGGATTGACGACATTCTCGATGGAACTCGTGCCGCGCATCACCCGCGCTCAGGCCATGGATGCGCTTTCATCAATGGCCACGGTCGCGGGCTACAAAGCGGCTTTGATGGGCGCCGATCATATCCCGCGCATGTTCCCTCTGTTGATGACTGCGGCCGGAACGGTTCCGCCAGCGCGTGTGCTCGTGCTCGGCGCCGGCGTCGCAGGATTGCAGGCCATCGCGACCGCACGTCGTTTAGGCGCCGTCGTGGAGGCTTATGACGTGCGTGCGGCTGCCGGTGAACAGGTGCGCTCGCTGGGCGCAAAGTTTCTCGAAGTAGATCTCGGCGGCATTCAAACAGAAGACAAAGGCGGCTACGCAGTCGAGCTTTCGGAAGAAGCTTTAAAGCGCGGCCGCGACTTAATCGCCGAACAAGCCAAGAGCGCCGACGTCATCATTACCACGGCGCAAGTGCCGGGAAGACGCGCGCCGGTGTTGATGGACGAAGATGCAGTCAACGGCATGAAGCGTGGCTCGGTGGTGATCGATCTCGCCGGCGCGACCGGCGGCAACGTGACGGTGAGCAAGGCTGACGAAGTTGTCGAGCGCAACGGCGTGACGATCTTGGCGCCCACAAATTTACCGGCGAGCGTGCCGGTGCATGCGAGCCAACTTTATTCACGCAACGTCACGGCGTTTCTGAATCTTTTAATTAAAGACGGCGAGCTGCACATCGATATGAATGACGATGTCGTCGGCCCTTCATGCGTCACACATGAAGGTAAATGGATGAATCAACGCGTGGCGGCGGCAATGGGCTGATTTCCGATTGACTTGGAAGCACTTGTGTGTCGGATCTCTACGAAGAATATTACGACTCACCCGAATCTTCTGATGAAACTGAGATTGCGGCTCGAGATCATCTCAGGGCGTTCTTCAGTGCCCACCGAGAGCGAGTTTTCTTTTCACGACAAATAGAGGTTCAGAACGAGGGTGAATATTTTCACTGGATTACGAATCGCGCGATCCACGATCTAGAAGCAGAGGGTGCGATTAGAAGTGAATGGCGGCCGTTGCGGACAGGCACGTCTATTAAGCTTGTTTGGCACAAAGCCTATCGATTCTATAAGCGGAGCGCGAATCAGCTGGTTAGTCTCGTCGAAGAATATTCTGACCCAAATATCGGTGCCTCGCTGGGTTTACATGGAGAAACTATGGTTCTTGAGGGCTTTGCTCGCACTCAGTTCAGAATGATGGCTCGGGATGCGAACGAGTATGAGTCCATTAAATGGGACGAGACAAAGCACAACTTGGACTTCATTTTCGAGCGGGACGGGCAAGCGTACGGAATCGAAGTAAAGAATACGTTGGGCTACATGGAGCGGGAAGAGTTCCTGCTTAAAACGCGTTTGAGTTTGAGTCTTGGGATACGTCCGGTCTTCGTTTGTAGAATGTTACCGAAGAGTTGGATTTTTGAATTGATGAAAGCTGGCGGATTTGCGTTAATTCTCAAATACCAGTTATATCCGTGGACGCATCGTGAGCTTGCTAAACGCGTTAGGGAGGAATTGGAATTACCGGTGGACGCCCCTCGCTTCTTGGCAGAGGCCACAATGAACCGTTTTCTAAAGTGGCACCGGAAAAACTTGTGAATTGAGCGACCAATTCACATCAAGTAAGCGATAAGTTCTTTATTTAGAACGGCCAAAACGTACCTCTATGAATACGTAGTTGCTATTGGGGGATAGAATGATTTCAGTGAGATTCCTCGTGGTGCTTTTGTTGGAAAGCAATGGTGCCATGACCGGCGCGGCCATCATCGCGGCCCTGTACGTGTTCGCATTGGCGGCGTTTCTTGGTTACCAGGTCATTTCGCGTGTGCCGCCGCTCTTGCACACGCCCCTGATGTCAGCGACGAACGCGATCTCAGGCATCTCGCTCGTCGGTTCGATCGTGATTGCCGGCGGAACGGGACCTCATCATTCGAAGGTCGCGATGATTCTCGGATTCATCGCGGTCGTTTGCTCGACCACGAACGTAGTCGGTGGATTCGTGATTACAGATCGCATGCTCAGGATGTTCAAACGGAAAAAGTGAAGTTTCAAGTACCAAGTTTCAGGTTTCAGGTTCGGTGAGCGAAACAACTTGAAACTTGGAACCTGAAACTTGAAACCGACTTATGGTCTGGCAAACTTATTTCATCGAATTTAGCTACCTGCTCGCATCAATCCTTTTCATTCTCGGATTGAAGGGCCTGAGCCACCCCGAAACCGCCAAGCGCGGGATGCACATGGCCGAGTTCGGCATGCTGATGGCCATCATCGGCACGCTGATGCACTTCGAGATCGTCTCCTACACCTGGATCATCGTCGGTTTGTTGTTGGGTTCGACGCTGGGCGCGGCCATGGGCGTCTGGGTGCCGATGACCGCGATGCCGCAACGAACCGCATTGTCACATGCGTTCGGCGCGTTCGCGGCCGCACTCGTCGGAATTGCCGAGTACTACAGCTACACCCATGGCTTCAAACCACTTGCTGATCTCGATCACGTAAAGATGGGCGCGATGGGTTTCGAGATCATGCTCGGCTCTCTCACGACGACGGGGAGTCTGATAGCTTTCGGCAAGCTGCAGGGCATTGTTCCCGGCAAACCGCTCGTCTATCGGGGCCAGAACGTTTTCAACATGACGTTGCTGGCGGTGACGATTGGCTTGTTCATTTATCTGATCTTCGTACCGACGGCGGTCATTCCTTTCTACATCATGCTGGGGCTGGCCTTTGTGTTTGGCGTGCTGCTGGTAATGCCGATTGGCTCGGCCGACATGCCGGTGGTGATGTCGCTCTTGAATTCTTATGCCGGATTGGCGTCAGCCGCGACTGGATTCGTGCTGGGCAACAACGTTTTGATCATCGCGGGCACGCTGGATGGATTCTCCGCATTCATTCTTTCGATTCTGATGTGCCGCGCGATGAATCGTTCGATCACGAACGTCTTGTTCGGCGCGTTCGGCAGCGCGGCCACTGCGACCACCGGTGAAGGAGAACAGGGCACGATGCGCGAGGTCGGGCTGGATGACGTCGCGGTGCAACTCGCCTACGCCGGCAAAGTGGTCTTCGTTCCCGGTTACGGCTTGGCAACGGCACAGGCGCAGCACGCTGTGCGCGAGTTGGCGAACACTTTGGAAGAGCGCGGCGTCACCGTGAAGTACGGCATTCATCCTGTCGCCGGACGCATGCCCGGTCACATGAACGTGCTGCTGGCGGAAGCGAACGTGCCCTACTCGCAGCTTTACGAGCTCGAACAGATCAATCCGGAACTTACCAGCACGGATGTCGCGGTCGTCATCGGCGCAAACGACGTGGTGAATCCCGACGCGCGCGATAACCCGGGCAGTCCCATCGCCGGCATGCCGATTATCGAAGTCGATCGCGCGAAGTCAGTCATCGTCCTCAAGCGCGGCCAGGGCAAAGGCTTTTCCGGTCTCGAGAATCCTCTCTTCTTCAAACCAGTGACGGGGATGCTGTACGGTGACGCGAAGGACTCGCTCACGAAACTCGTCGGCGCAGTGCAACACGCGTAACGCGAAAATCCTCCCATGTACTTCGAAATAATTGGTGAAATTACGGAAGTACAAAGAATCGCTGCGGGGCCGAGCATTCGCGAAATTGATCGCCTGAGAAAGCAGTTCGGACAGGGCCGCTGGCGGAAGCTAAAGGGTGTGGCCCAAGTAAGATTCCATAGTGGTAGGATACGAACTGTTGAATTACACTGGCACGAGGCACACGGAATCGGAAAACGAAAGATCAAAATAAAGCGTTACCTGGATTGAGCGATGCCGAATAATCAACCTAGATTCGCGATTTGTATTGCTAATCACGATTGTGAAGACTTGGAAGTGCGCAAGGTCTATCAAGTTCTGCCGGACGAAGCGGCAGCCGCAGATGATTTGATTCGCGTAATCGACGAGTCCGGCGAGGACTATCTTTATCCGGCGAATCTCTTTATTCAGATCGACCTCCCGCAGGCTGTCGAAAAGGCACTCTTACCCGCAGCCTGACGTAACCAAATCCCTCGATCATCCGTAAACTAAGCCAGCCATGATGAGAACATTGAAACTCTATTCGCTTATCGTTCTGGTTGCCGTTTCGCTTGCCGTTCCTTCTGGTCTTGCGCAGCGTCGCAGTGCGCCCCCGGTTGCGGCAAAAGGTTCGACAGCTCTGGCCGCCCGCGGCGTCGACACCATCACTGCGGCGCAGCTGCGCAACTATCTGACGTTCATCGCGTCGGACGAGATGGAGGGCCGCGACACGCCCTCGCGCGGACTCGACACCACCGCGAAGTTCATCGCCATGAATCTCGATCGCTGGGGATTCAAGCCGGCCGGCGACGACGGCACTTTCTTTCAAAAGATCGCGCTGCGGCGGGATGCACTCGACTCTACTAAAACCACCGCCGAGATTAACGGTCAGAAGTTCACCTTCGCCGATGATTTCCTGCCGAATGCCGTGCCGGGGACCCTTTCAGGTCCGCTCGTCTATGTGGGAAACGGCTGGGTAATCAAATCGAAGAACCTCAACGCTTACGAAGGCATCGACGTGAAAGACAAAATCATCGTCGTCCTGGGACAGCCCTTTCCGGGCCTGCCGCGCGGCGTCACTCGGGCAGACTTGTCGGGTACCCAAGGTGTTGACTGGATCAACCCGGCCACTTACGCGCAGCAGCACGGAGCCAAGGGCGTTCTGGTGATACCCGATTCGCAAACTGCACAAAATTGGGAGCAGCTTCGCGCCCGCGCCTTGCAACCCGCGCGGGCAACCGTGGAAAAATTCATGACCCAGCCGAATGCGCCACCAGTTCCGGCCGTGACCATGTCGATGAAAATGGCGAACGCTCTGCTGGAAGGTGAGAAGTACGATGCCGCAATGCTCGTTGGCAAGAACGAACAAGGCGAAACCGTTCCCGCGGTCGAATTGGATCCGGCCAAGAAGGTCACGGTGACGATCGCGATCAAAGGTGAGCACCCCGCCACCCAAAACGTCGTCGCAGTTTGGGAAGGCGGCGACCCCGTCCTGAAAAACGAGTACGTCGCCGTGGGCGCGCATTACGATCACGTCGGCATCTGCGCTCCGGGACAAGCCGATCCCATCTGCAACGGCGCTGACGATGATGGCTCAGGAACGACGGCGCTGCTCGGCATGGCGGAAGCAGTTTCTCATGCGAAGCAACGACCCAAGCGTTCGGTGCTATTTGTCTGGCACTGTGGCGAAGAGAAAGGTTTGTGGGGTTCGCGGTACTTCACCGACTATCCCACCATTCCGCTGGACAAAGTTGTGACGCAACTCAACATCGATATGATTGGTCGCAGCAAGAAAGACGGCGACACGAATGCGCGCAACAAAGATCTGACGGGGCCGAATGCGATCTATGTAATCGGCTCGACGATGATGAGTACTGAGTTAGGCAGCCTGGCGCAGCAGGTCAACAAATCGTTTCTAAACCTCACTTACGATACGAAGTACGACGATCCGGCTGATCCGAATCGCTTCTTTTTCCGCAGCGATCATTACAACTACGCGCGCAAAGGGATTCCCATCATTTTCTTTTTCGACGGCGTGCACGAAGACTACCACCGCCCCGGAGATGAACCACAGAAGATTGACTACGACAAGATGGAGAGAGTCGCGCGCACCGTTTACATGACGCTGTGGGCGGTGGCGAATCTTCCCGCGCGTCCGAAAGTTGACAAGCCGCTGCCCGCGCAACTCAATCGAACCGGGATGTAGACTCTGCCGACGACTTCGCAGGTCAGGGGCGGGTATTCTTTCGCACTTCTCCTGTATAAATGTTCGACAAGGGGACCTGACCGCTGAGCCGTGCGGCGCGCGCGGCACCCAGCAAACTATTACGTCGTTGCGGATAGAGTTCCATCGACCGCTGGTATGCGGCCAGAGCCTTCGCGGGTTCTTTCTGTTCCAGCAGTAGATCTCCGAGCAGTTCTTCCGCGGGCAGCGTAGGTCCCGGCGTCACGGGCGCCTTCGGCGTGGACTCTTCGAGGCCGGCTGCCTCACGCATGAGCGCGACGCTTGACTCTTCCTTTCCTTCCAGATGCGCAATCCACGCTTCGAGTTCCAGGCGGAGCACGCGAATGTTTCGCGCAAACAGGTCCTCGTGCATTTGCATCGTCGTGGTTTCGAGTTGATTCAGGCGTTCGCTTTCGGCTTTTGCTTGATCGAGTTGGCCGAGGTGTGCCGCACCTAAACCTCTCGCAAACCGGACGACCGCTTCCGGCCACGTAAAGCGATCCCAATCGAGCGTCGCCGGCTCACGCGGAACGAGGGTGGCGGCTTCCTTCCACGCACGACGTTCCAAAGTGTAGCGAGCCTGTGTGGACATCAGATGAAACGCTGTCTTGAAACTCGGCTCGAGTCGTGGCGTGTTGCGCAAGCGGTGCAGTTGCGCCGCGGCTGCAGTGTTGTTGCCTTTTTGCAGATATCCATAAATCAAGTATTCGATTGCGTGACAGAACTCATCCCAGACAAACTGCCCGTGATCGCCCGCGGGATAGCGCAACGCCGCATTTGCCGCGCGGAGATTTCCGGAAACAACTCCGG
>DATNEI010000189.1:0-2489 GCA_035606795.1 Pyrinomonadaceae bacterium | reverse complement strand
AGGCGGATCGCAAGCTCTTTTTGGCGCGAAGCGCCCCGCGCAAGCAGCAAATTGGCCACGTTCACGCATGCAATCAGCAGCACAAAACCTACGGCCACGAGAAGGGCCAGCGACGTCGTCTGTAAGTCTTCCATTTCAAAGTGCAGTAGCGGCGTCACCGTGGCACTCATGCGCGCATCCTCGCTTGGGTACTGCTGCGCAAGACGCTTGCCGACAGTATTCAGATCAGCCTTCGCCTGCGCGAGCGTCACACCTGGTTTGAGCCGCGAGATCGCCACGAACGAATTGGCAGTGCGGTCCTTGTCGCCTTCCGTATAACCCACAGGCACGAACAATTGACGTTCTCTGCTCCAGAATTGAAACTCAAACTGCTTCGACATGACGCCAACGACCGTATGGCTGGCCCCGTCCACCTGAATCTGCTTGCCGATGATCGCTGGATCTCCGCCGAAGCGTCGCTGCCACAGGCCGTAAGTCAAAACCACTTCGTGGTCTTTCCCCAGAACTTCTTCCTCAGGAAAAAAAGCGCGGCCGAGAAGGGGCTTCACGCCGAGGACGTCGAAAAAATTCGCAGTCACACGCTCACCGCCCACGCGCTCGGGCTGATTCTCGCCGCCCAGGTTGTAGCCCTTGCCGGCAGAATCGAACATGGCAATGGGTCCCAGGACGTCATTTTGCTTCTGAATGTCCTGGATGTTTGGCGCAGAGACGATGTTGATGTTGTCTGGGTCCGAGCCGTAAGTTTGCCAGACGAGAACCATCCGGTCGGCGTCGGGATAGGGAACTGGCTGCAGCAGCGTTGCGTTGATCACGCTGAAAAGCGCGGTGTTCGCGCCAATGCCCAAAGCTAGCGTGATTATCGCAATGGTGGTAAACCCCGGCGCTTTCACCAGCATGCGCGCGGCGTAACGCAAGTCTTGAAATAAATTTGACATGTCATCTCCTGACCGTTGGACTCGCCCGTCAGTACGTTGTAAGCAAGCCGGAGGAATAACCCGCCTCTCAGATATATGCAGATAAGCTTCCACCGAGGCACAGTGAGAGCGCTTTAGATTCAGTCACTTATGTCGTGCGGGAAGCATGTCACGTCGAGCAGATGACCGCTTGCGGATGGGCTGTCGCGAAAACGAACACTCGTGAGGCGCTAGCTTGACTTCGACTTTTCCACTTCCTCGGTAAGCGGTGGGACAATCTCAAAGAGGTCGCCAACCACTCCATAGTCGGCGATTTCAAATATCGGCGCGTTCTGATCTTTGTTGATGGCCACGATGCAGCGCGATCCCTTCATTCCCACGACGTGCTGGATTGCGCCGCTGATTCCCAGGGCGAGGTATAGTTTCGGCGAAACGGTCTGCCCGGAGCTCCCGATTTGCCGGTCCATCGGCAGCCAGCCTTCGTCGCAAATGGGACGTGACGCCGACAATTCGCCCCCCATTGCTTTCGCGAGCTTTTCCGCCAGCGGAATATTTTCCGGCGCTTTGATCCCGCGTCCCACCGAAACCAGAATCGGCGCCTGCGTTAAATCAACTGCCTGCTTGGCTTCACGGAAGAGTTCAAGCGGTTTGGTGCGAATTTGTTCGGTTGTCAGCTCAACGTTCACAGGCTTCACCGCCGCTCTGCCACCCGATTTCTTTGCCGCGAGGTCGGCGCGAAACGCCCCCGCCTGGAACGAAGCAAACCACGGCGCGGCGCCTTGAAACACAACATCGGCGGCCGTACGCCCCTGAAACATTTGCCGCACAAAAATCAGTTTGCCCCCCTCACAACGGTAACCCACGCAATCGCCAATCATTCCCTTGCCCATCGACGCCGCAAGTTTTGGCGCGAAGTCGCGCACCTGGTACGTGTGCGGAAATAAAACGAGATCGGGCTTGGCTTGCTCGATCACCTGCTTCAGCGCAATCGAATAACCGTCAGGCGTGTATTTTTCGAGCAGTGCGTTCTCGACTAGGAACGCTTCATCGAGCTGATACCCGGCCAGTTCATCGGCGAGCGCTCCGATTCCTTTGCCAACCACAACACCAGTAAGAGAGCCTTTCGCATCCGAAGCGATTTGCTGCGCCGCAGCCAAAGTTTCGAAGCTCACTTTGTTCCATTTTGCGTCGCGCTGTTCCGTAATGAGCAGAATTTTCATTTCAGTTGTTAGAGCACACGCGCTTCGTGCTTCAATTTTTCCACTAGATTTGTCGCGATTTCCTTCGGCGTCCCGGTGATAAATTCCGTTTTCTTCGTTTTGTGCGGCACGTAAATGCGCTCCACGCGTTGGGTCAACTCCGTCGGCACGCCCAACGATTCGCGCGTGACAGCGGCAATTTCTTTTTTCTTCGCCGCCATGATGCCTTTCAGCGTCGCGTAACGCGGCTTGTTGATACCCGACTGAATCGTCAAAACGGCAGGCAGCGGCAGCTCAGCCCACTGGAACCATCCTGCTTCGAGTTCGCGTTTCAGGCGCAAATGATCCCCCTGCGCTTCAATCGACATGATGATCG
>DATNEI010000135.1:0-4260 GCA_035606795.1 Pyrinomonadaceae bacterium | reverse complement strand
TGGGAGCAACTCATCGTCGTCGATCCCGAGAATACTGAGGAGTCCGAACGTGACGCGCTCAAACAGCTCACAGCAATTATTAAGGAGCGCGATCCGGACGTAATCGAAGGGCACGATCTTTTCCGGTTTGATCTGCCCTATTTGGTGGCGCGGGCCCGCAAAGCAAAAGTGAAGCTGGATTGGGGGCGCGGTGGCGGATTTCTGCGCTCACGCCCGTCGCGTCTACAAATCGCGGAGAAAACAATCGATTATCCAAAGTTCCAGGTCGATGGCCGCCACTTCGTCGATACTTTTCTACTCGCCCAGTTCTATGACGTCGGCATGCGCGCCCTCAGCGGTTTCGAGCGCATTGATGTCGCGCAGCACTTCGGCTTTTGCGATGCGGCGGAGATTTCGGCGCTCACTGGCAAGGCCCTTCACCGCGAATATCTCAGGAAAAGCGAACGTTTCCGGAAACGCGCTTTGTGCGCTGTTCGAGAAACTCGTGCCTTGGCTGATCTGCTAAGCCCGAGCTATTTCATCCAAGCGCAGATTTTCCCTTACAACTATCAGGACGTGATCGTGCGCGGCAACGCCACCCGCATCAACGCCCTTTTTCTGCGCGAGTATCTGCGGCAACGACACAGCATTCCGGAGATGCCGATGGCACGCAATTTTGAAGGCGGTTTCACCGCCATCTACTTCACCGGGGTCGCGCGTAACGTCTGGCACTGCGATGTCGCTTCGCTCTATCCATCGATCATGTTGCAGTTCGATTGTTTTCCCGTCACCGACCAGCTCCAGATCTTCCGGCATTTGCTTACCGATTTTCGTAGTTTCCGTCTCGAAGCCAAAGGGCAAATGCAGCTCGCTAGCAAAGAAGGAAATCGCGGCGGGTGGCATCACCTCCACGCTTTGCAAAACACCTTCAAGATTCTAATTAACAGCTTCTATGGATACCTCGGGTTCGCCCAGGGACACTTTGCCGACTTCGACGCGGCGGCGCGCGTTACCCAGATCGGTCGCGATTTGCTACAAAAAATGATTGCCTGGTTGACCGAACGCGGCGCGCAAGTCATCGAAGTCGATACCGACGGCGTCTACTTTGTGCCGCCATCATCTTCGCCCGATTCTTTTGTAAAGGCAGGCGTGTCGCCTGCACAAGGTAGAGGCAATGCAGCCGACACGGCTGCCACTACAACGGAGATCGATCAACTGCGCCAAGGTTTGGCCAAACAATTGCCGCCCGGCATCGAAGTCGAGTTCGACGAGCAGTTCGACGCCATGTTCAGTTACAAAGCAAAGAACTATGCCCTGCTTACTCGCAGCGGTGAGGTTATTATTAAGGGCGGCGCGCTCAAATCCCGCGGCCTGGAGAAGTTCCAACGCGTTTTCCTGGAGGAAATGATCAAACTGATCATGCAAGGGAGACAGGAGGAAATTGCGGAGTTACGTGATCAATTTGAAAAACGAATCCGTATTGGGGAATTGCCCATTGAAATGCTGATGAAGACCGACACGCTCCAGGATTCGTTGGACAAATATCGGGCCAAGATTACTGGCGCAGCGCGCAATCGCGCGGCGGCCTACGAGCTGGCGCTGGCCAGCGGCCGTGGCTATCGGCCGGGCGATCAGATCAGCTATTATATTAAGGCTACGCCGAAGAAGGTCGCGGCTTATGAGGCGGCCAAACTAGCCAGTGAGTTCGATCCGCAAAACCGCGACGAAAACAGCGATTATTATGTCGCGAAGCTCAACGAACTGGTGAAGAAATTCAGCGGAATTACTGCGGAAGCGACTTCTGCGAAGCAAGAGAGCCTGGCAATGTAGCGGGCGCGATCATCCCCGCGAAGGTACGATGCAGAAAAAGCGTGCCGGCTCGCCACTCAGCGGCAACATTGGCGAATGCTGCCAAATCATTTATGTCGCCTGATTCTCTTCGCGCTGCTCTCGTTTATCCCGATAGCGTCGCAAGCCGCGGACAAACGCGGCATAACCGAAAAGGACCTATTCGATTTCGTCTGGATCGGTGATCCGCAAATTTCGCCGGATGGATCGCGCGTCGCTTTCGTGCGCGTGAGCGTAAACGAAAAAAGGATCGGTTACGACACCGCCATTTGGACGGTCTCGACTGCTGACAAAGAACCGCCACATCGGCTGACCAATGGCCCGCATGATAGTTCACCCCGGTGGTCGCCGGATGGAAAGTTCCTCGTCTTTATGAGGGCGACAGAGAAAGACGGCAAACCCGAGCCGCCGCAGCTGACCATGCTGGCGATGGATGGGGGTGACGCCTGGACTTTTACCGATCTGCCGAAAGGCGCTGGCCCGCCGCGGTGGTCGCCGGACGGCAGGACGATTGCGTTTACCAGTCCAAGCAATCCCGAGGACATAGCGAAGCAACAAAAGAAAAAGGAGAAGGAAGAACAAGCGAAGAAGGCAGCTGTTGCCGGGAGTCCTTCGCCGGGCGCCTCAGCCAAACCGACGGCGTCTCCAGCAAAGGCAGCGGATTCAGATGAGGAACGCGAAAGCGATGTGCTGGTCGTTACCCACGCCGTCTATCGCGAGGACGACGAAGGAAACGCTGATTTCAAAAGGCCGCAGCATATCTGGACAATTCCGGCGCCGAAAACTGCAGACGAAAAAGTGCAGCCGAAGCAATTGACGAAGGGCCGGTTCGACGAAACCAATCCGATCTGGTCGAACGATGGAGCGCAGATTTTTTTCCCTTCACTTCACGTAGATGAGCCTTACTACGAACTGCCAAAGACGGAGATTTACTCGATGGCGGCGGGCGGGGGCGAACCGACAAAACTAACGACAATTGATATGGACGTGAACGGCCTCACTCTTAGCCCGGACGGCAAACAGTTCGCTTTTGTCGCTTCGCAAAACCAACCGGTGAATTCCTATACCGAGCCGGACTTGTGGGTGCTCGACGCAGCGAAGGACACGAAACCACGGAACCTCACTGCGCAATTCGACTACGATGTCGGACAAGGCGTGTTTGGTGACCAGGCGCCGCCGCGCGCCGGGGGCGACAATCCACCGATATGGAGCGCGAATAGCAAGAGCATCCTGCAACTTTTCGGACGCGAAGGCCGGACCAACCTCGGGCGCTTCGACACCGCCACCGGCGTGCTGACGGAAGTCACCAAGGGCGACCAGGCGGTGCTGAGTTTCCGGGCTACCGCTGACAATTCGAAGATCGTTTGCCTAATCTCAACGCCCACGCGCATTGGCGACCTATTTCTCGTCGATTCCAACGCGCAACAGCAGCAACTAACCGATGTCAATCGCGAGCTCTGGTCGCAATTGAACCTGACCGAGCCGGAAGAAATCACCTATCAGACCTTCGACGGAAAAAAGATTCAGGCGTGGGTGCAAAAGCCGCCCGGCTTCGACTCGCACAAGAAATATCCTCTTATCCTGAACATCCACGGCGGTCCCCATGCGGCCTACGGCTGGATTTTCGAGCACGAATTTCAATGGATGGCGGCCAAGGGCTACGTCGTGCTTTATCCGAATCCTCGAGGCAGCATCACCTACGGCCAGGAGTTCGGAAACGTCATTCAATACCATTATCCCGGTGATGACTATCAAGACCTCATGCGCGGCGTCGATGAAGTGATCAAGCGCGGTTACATCGACGACAAAAAGCTCGGCGTCACGGGCGGAAGCGGCGGCGGCTTGCTCACCAATTGGGTGATCACGCACACACAGCGGTTCGCCGCCGGCGTGGCCCAGCGCGACATCGCGAACTGGGAACACTGGTGGTACACGGCTGACTTTACCCTCTTTCAACCGACCTGGTTCAAAGCGGCCCCCTTTGATGATCCCGACGATTTCAAGGCGCGGTCGCCCATCACTTATATTAAGAACGTGAAGACGCCAATGATGTTCGTGCTCGGTGAAAGTGACACGCGCACTCCATCCGGGGCGGGCGGCGAGGAGATGTTTCGCGCCCTCAAGTTTCTCAAAGTGCCGACGGTGATGGTGAAATTTCCGGGCGAATCCCACGAGCTCTCTCGCTCCGGGCAACCGTGGCACCGGGTCGAACGTCTCGAACACATCGTCGGCTGGTTTGACAAATGGCTTATGGGCGTGAGCAAACCGGAGTATGAGGTCGCGCAGGACGTCTCAGTGAAGGCGAAAAACGACCCTGAGACAAAGCGCCCGTAGAGCGCTCGCACTCAATGACTATTTCGCGGGCTCGGTTGCTCGAGAACGCGATTTAGTCGAACGACATCAATTGGTTTACCGGATACGCGGTGAAGCCTA
>DATNEI010000170.1:0-34963 GCA_035606795.1 Pyrinomonadaceae bacterium | reverse complement strand
TCGGGCGGCGATGCACAAACTCCGCAAATCCTTCAGCCGGCCGGCCGCCGACGCGCTGCGTTGGACTGTCAGAAGTGATCAACTCCGGATGTTGCGCTTCCAGTTTGCGCAGCTTCTCAATGAGCGCGTCATATTCTTCATCGGAAATTTCGGGATTGTCTTCGAGGTAGTAGAGGTCTTCGTGGCGACGAATCTCGTCGCGCAGAGTGTTGATTTGTTTCTGGATTGATTGCTTTGCCAAACCCGCGTGGCACAGACTTCAGTCTGTGATTCCTTACCGGTCACAGACTGAAGTCTGTGCCACTATACTTCTCGATACAACAAATACTTTGGCCGCTTGTCATCACGTTCAAAGGCGCGGCATATGAGTCCCGCCGAGAAAGCGCGCACGAATTCTTCCCGAATTCTCAAGGCCTCGGCTTTTGCTGCGGCCGGATTAGACTTCAACAAGCCGGCGAAGTCATTCGGAATTTCGATCACGCCTGCCGGCTCACCCACTGACACCTCGCGGCGTTCAGCCAAAGCGGCAACGCGCGGCGACTTCAATTCCCAGGATGCGAACAACCGATCGCTGTCCATTCCCAATGGTCCCGCGGCGCGTTCCGCCGGGTTGGTCCCATAGTCAGTCCCGTAAAAATTAACCGCATACGATCGCACGATCACCCCTAAACGATTCAAATTGAAGTGCGCGTTGCGCGCCCGCACCGGTTCGAATGTCCACTTGATGAAATCGCGTCCTTCGGACAAAGCACGCGCGCGTTGCGCCCACTTGAGCTGCGCCCCCACGCCCTGGTTTTGCACGTCGGCGGCCACGGCCATCATGTGCGAGTAGCCAAAGATCTCGTGTCCGCGCACCGCGGCCAGATGATGAACAAATCCCACCAGCCGGCTGCCCACGAACGCTCCCAGCGTCCACCCGCCCGCCTGCTCTGAGACGATCAGGTGACGGCGCGGCGAAATCTCCAAATCGGGCAAACCAAACACATCGCGCTGCAGATGGACACACGCGTCATACTCTTCGATGGTTCTTACCTGACGGATTTCTAATGACTCAGCCACGGCCGCCGCAAAACTTTTTGTTGAGGTCGATTAACGACGGCATCATATCACGGCTGTTTGGACGGATTTGAGGAGACTAAGCGTGGGCCCGAAGCGGAAAATCGATCCGCAGTTCGGCGCCTGACTCGACGTTGCGCGCACTAAGCGTGCCGCCAAGTAATTCCAAAGACTGGCGCGCAATCGAAAGCCCGAGTTCTCCGGTGCCCGAATTGTCTTCGGACCCGATGATCCCGATGCGAGACGGATCCGGAATTGGATCACCAGCGTCGCGGACGATAACAGCCACGCCTGCAGACGCACTCTCAACATTGATTCCGATCGTCGCGCCCTCAGGACTTCGATAGATTGCGTAGCCGATAACGTTGTAGAGCACCTGGCGCACGCGGGCTGCGTCAGAAATCATGACCGGCAAATCCTCGGCGGGCTCGAATTCCAGTTCGAGACGCTTTTTCTCAGCGCCGCGACTCAGCGCAGGCAAAACATCAAGAATAGTTTCGGCCATCGCGATCTTTTCTGACGACAACTGCGTTTGTCCCGACTCGAGTCGCGCCAGATCCGACAACTGACTGAGGCTGACCTGAAGTTGTTGCGCCGAACTTTGAATTCGTTCACAGAAGCCGCGCTGGGCGCTGGTGAGCTTCTCCTGACTGAGCATTATTTCTGAAAACCCGAGAATCGAAGTCAGCGGCGTGCGCAGCTCATGCGCGAGCCGCGAAAGAAAAATGGAGCGATATTGGCTGCTGCGGCGCAGCTCCTCAATTTCCTTTTGCAAGGATTCAGCCACTTCTGGTGAAGAAGTACTCACGTCGATATTTTTAGGGGGGAACCAGAAAACTAACAAAAAGTCTTGTGTTACTCAACTGAGCAACCAACCGCGTAGCGGTTGCAGGTATTAGGCACGGGTAAGCGACCGCAGGTCGCGCCACCCTGGCTGTACCAGCTCACGGATGAAGCACGACCACCGGCTTCCATTGATTCAGGAAAGCCACCAGGTCCTTCTTCATCATCTTGCGCGACGCTTCGAACTCGCCCTTGGTGCTGCTATAGATAACGTGACCGCTGCCGTTAAGCAGCACCACTGTCGGCACTCCAGAGTCCAGCGTCGTCTCGTACTTCGTCACCAGATCGAGATTCTTGTTGGCTTCTCCGATGTCGACATGCACGACTAAAAAACCCTCGCTGACGATTCTTCCGGCCTCGCCCTCGTGCAATCCCTGATCGAGCACATGACAGTCGTAGCACCAGTTGCCCCCGAAGACGAGCATGACACGCTTGTTTTCATTTGCCGCGATTTTGAGTGCGTCTTCAATTTCCTTCTTTGCGTCGGCATTGGCTGGATATAGATCGGTTTTCACGGCGACGGGCTTAAGCACACCCTCATCTGCAATCGGTCGTTGCGCCAGACAAATCGCCGCCGAGAACAACGCGATCGCTATCGCTAGTCCAAATTTCATCTGAAATCGTCTCCCCGACTGGAGCGCAAGCGTCCTCGCTTGCAGTTTCAAGACTTCTACAACCGAGACGGTTGCGCTCCAGTCATTTCCATCGCTCACAGTCGGGCTACTGCCCTTGCTAATTCGGCCGGCGCTGGCCCTCAATAAATTCCTTGTATTGCGCCTTTAAATCAGGATTGAGTTTGAAAGCCTGATCGAAGTCCCGCGCCGCATCGGCCTTCTTGCCCAACAGCATCTCGACAACGCCACGATTCGCGAGTGCTTCGGCATTCTTCGGTTCGAGTTCGATTACTTTGGAATAATCCGCCAACGCGCCGTTCAAATCTTTCGCCTCCTGCCGCGTGGCCGCCCGCGAATAGTAAATCGTCCAGTCGTCCGGCTTCAGTTTAATCGCCGCAGTGAAATCCGCCACCGCGGCGTCCCGATTACGCTTTGCCTGCTGCACCAAACCGCGATTGACGTATGCATCAGTGAACTCAGGGCGTAAGGCAATCGCGGCTGAATCATCTTTGAGCGCATCGTCAAGTTCGTTCTTCAGGTGATGGGCAGCGCCGCGATTGTAGAACGCCTCGGCATATTTTGGATTTTGTTCGATCGCTTTGGTGTAGTCAGCAATCGCGCCGTCGATATCCCCCTTTGCCTGGCGCGCATTCGCGCGATTGTTGTAAGCCACAGCCGAGCCGGGCTGAATTTCGATGGCCTTAGAAAAATCCGCAATCGCGTGATCGTAATCAGCCAGTGTTAGATAGGCGACGCCGCGATTGAAATACACGTCGGGATCGCCGGCTTGAATTTCGATCGCTTTCGAGTAGTCGGCGATCGCTCCGTTCCAATCGTTCTTGGCTGCGAGGGCGTTCGCCCGATTGTAATAAAGCGCGGCAAGTAGCGGCCGCTGCCCACCGCGACTTATTCCCGCAGTGAAGTCTGCGATGGCGCCATCAACATCGCCCTGGTTCTGCCGCTGCAGACCACGATTGTTGAATTGCTCCGCAGTGCGGGGCTCCTGCGCGATGACGACCACGCTCAGTAGCAACAACAAACCAATTGTGGAAGTTCGCTTCATCATTCAGTCATGACTAATTGTCTCTGTGCCTCAGTAGGGACTCGGTGTCTCGGTGGTGAGCAACGCGCGGCGCTATTCAACCACTGAGGCACGGATCTTCACAAAGACACGGAGAAAAACTGCACACAGTAGTCGATCTAAGCTTCACTGAATTCGCGTACGCCGAATAGTTATGTAAAATGTTTCGACATTTCGCAAGTCAAAGCAGCTACAGCGGGTGACGCGCAAGTCGTTAGATGCCAAAACGCACTGACATCCACAAGATTCTGATCATTGGTTCCGGCCCAATAGTCATCGGCCAGGCGTGTGAGTTTGATTACTCCGGCACGCAAGCGTGCAAGGCTTTGCGGCAGGAAGGCTATCAAGTCGTCCTCGTCAACTCGAATCCCGCGACCATAATGACTGACCCGGTGATGGCCGACAGCACTTACATCGAACCGCTCACCGTCGCATCAGTCGCCGCCATTATTAAAAAGGAGAAGCCCGACGCGCTGCTGCCGACTGTCGGCGGACAGACGGCGCTGAATCTGGCGATCGCTTTGGATGATGCCGGCGTGCTCGAAGAGAACGGCGTCGAAATGATCGGCGCCAAGCGACAGGCCATCAAGGTTGCCGAAGATCGCATGTTGTTCAAAGAAGCGATGGACGAAGCGGGTCTGCAGATGCCGCGCGGTGGCTTTGCGAAATCATGGGCTGAAGCTGAAGCCATCGTCAAAATCACCGACTATCCGGCGATTATTCGGCCGTCATTCACGCTCGGCGGCACGGGTGGCGGCATTGCGTTCAATCCGGAAGAGTTCGAAGAGATCGTGCGCTCCGGACTCGCCGCTTCGCCGATTCAGGAAGTGCTGATCGAGGAATCGATTCTCGGTTGGAAAGAGTTCGAGCTGGAAGTGATGCGCGACCTCGCCGACAACGTCGTCATCATTTGCTCGATCGAGAACTTCGATCCGATGGGCGTGCATACCGGCGATTCGATAACCGTGGCGCCGGCGCAGACGCTTACTGACCGCGAATACCAGACGCTGCGCGACATGTCGATCAAAATCATTCGCAAGGTCGGCGTTGAGACCGGAGGCTCGAACATTCAGTTTGCCGTGAGTCCCGAGAACGGCGAGATTCGCGTGATTGAAATGAATCCGCGGGTGTCGCGCTCGTCAGCGCTGGCTTCGAAAGCTACCGGATTTCCGATCGCGAAGATCGCGGCCAAACTGGCGGTCGGTTATACGCTGGACGAAATTCCGAACGACATCACCAGGAAGACACCGGCATCATTTGAACCGACTATCGATTACGTCGTTACGAAAATCCCCAAATGGAATTTCGAAAAGTTTCAGGAAGCCGAAGACGTGCTGGGCACGCAGATGAAATCAGTGGGCGAAGTCATGGCGATTGGGCGCACCTTCAAGGAGTCTCTGTTCAAAGGGCTGCGTTCGCTGGAAGCTGTGAAGCCTTTGCGTCTCGAAGATGTTCCCAACGACGAGTTGCAGAGAAAGCTGGCGCGACCAAATTCGCAACGCTTCTCGTACATCACCTACGCGCTGGAACACGGCTGGTCGATTGATGAAATCTATCGACTCTCCCGAATCGATCCCTGGTTTCTCGATCAGCTGCAGCAGGTGATGGAGATACAGCGGAAGGTGGAGGGCATCGTGTCGGTACCGGGAGTGGTAGCGACCGGGTCGAGCGATCCGGCGTTATCTGCTGATCCCGTCGCTACCGCTCCGGGTACTGACAGAACACTCGAGAACATTCCTCTTGATCTCCTCCGCTCTTTCAAAGAAGCAGCGCTCTCGGATCGTCGGCTCGCTTATCTAACCAAACGCAGCGAAGACGAGGTGCGCGCCTATCGCAAGTCGCTCGGACTTGTTCCCGTCTACAAACGTGTCGATACCTGCGGCGCGGAGTTCGAGTCGCACACGCCATACCTCTATTCGACTTACGAAGAAGAGGACGAGGCGCAACCCACCGACAAGCGGAAGATCATGATCCTCGGGTCCGGCCCGAACCGCATCGGTCAGGGCATCGAGTTCGATTATTGCTGCGTGCACGCCTCGTACGCGCTGCACGAAGCCGGCTATGAAACGATCATGGTCAACTGCAATCCCGAGACCGTTTCGACCGATTACGACACATCTGATCGGCTGTACTTTGAGCCGCTCACTTTCGAAGACGTGATGAACATCGTCGATGTCGAGAAGCCAACCGGCGTGATCGTGCAGTTCGGCGGCCAGACGCCTTTGAATCTCGCCATGCGTCTGCACGAAGCCGGCGTGCCCATCATTGGCACGTCGCCTGATTCGATTGATCTCGCCGAGGACCGAAAGCGCTTTGGCGCGCTGCTACGCGAACTCGGAATTCCGCAACCGGAAAACGGCACCGCGACCTCGATTGAAGAAGCACGCGAAATCGCACAGCGCATTGGTTATCCGGTGCTCGTGCGACCAAGCTATGTGCTCGGAGGCCGCGCGATGGCGATCGTTTACGACGAGGAGACTCTCGATCGTTACATGCGTACGGCTGTTGATTTCTCGCATGAGCGGCCCGTGTTGATCGACAAGTTTCTCGAGCAGGCCGCCGAGTTCGACGTCGACGCACTGGCCGATGAAACCGCCTGCGTCATCGCCGGCATTCAGGAACACATCGAAGAAGCCGGCATCCACTCGGGCGATTCCTCGTGCGTGCTGCCGCCGGTGCGCATTGCCGAAGAACATCTCGAGACCATGCGTCATTACACGCGCAGGCTCGCTACGGCGTTGTCCGTCAAAGGCTTGATGAATATTCAGTTCGCGATCCAGCACGACCGCGTCTACGTCCTCGAAGTGAATCCGCGCGCATCGCGCACTGTACCGTTTGTCTCGAAGGCCACGGGCGTACCGCTCGCGCGCATTGGCGCGCTGGTAATGTCCGGACAGAAGTTGAAAGAGTTTGACCTATCTCCTGACTTGACCGTCGATCGCTACTACGTAAAGTCGCCGGTGTTTCCTTTCGCAAAGTTTCCCGGCGTCGATCCGATTCTGGGTCCGGAGATGCATTCGACCGGTGAAGTGATGGGCATTGGTGAAACATTCGGCGAAGCTTACGGCAAAGCGATGACCGCGACGGGATTGCGTCTGCCTGAGCGCGGCACAGCTTTTATCAGCGTCAACGAATTGGACAAAGGACCGGCAGTGTTGCTGTCGCGCAAGCTAAAGCGTTTGGGATTCGACATCATCGCCACGCTTGGCACGGCCGATCGCCTCCGCGAAGTCGGCCTGGAAGCTGAAAACGTTTTCAAGGTAAACGAAGGCCGGCCGAACATCGTCGACTACATCAAAAAAGGCGAAATCGCGCTGATCATCAACACGCCGCTGGGCCGCGTTTCGCACTATGACGAACAAGCGATCCGTCGCGCCGCGTTGCAATACAACGTGCCCTGCGTGACGACCATGACCGGCGCGCACGCTCTGGTGGAAGCGCTCGGATCGAGTGCAGCGCGCGGCGAAGTCAACGTGCATGCGTTGCAGGAGCTGCATGCGGTAAGCGCTGGCGCGCGGTGAACGAGCTAAGAGCAAAGGGCTAAGGACAAAGTGCTAAGGGCTAGGGGCTAAGGGCAAAGTGCTAAGGGCTAAGGGCTAGGGGCCAAGAGCTAAGAGCTAGAGCCTTAGTTTCTTTTCACTCTTAGCCGTCGGCGCTTTGCACTTTGCACTTTGCCCTTAGCTCTTAGCTCTTAGCTCTTAGCTCTTCTTTTCACTCTTAGCCGTCGGCACTTTGCACTTTGCTCTTTGCCCTTAGCTCTTAGCTCTTTGCCCTTAGCTCTTTGCTCTTAGCTCTTAGCTCTTAGCTCTTAGCTCTTAGCTCTTAGCTCTTAGCTCTTAGCTCTTAGCTCTTAGCTCTTTGCCCTTAGCTCTTAGCTCTATGACTGAAATCCACGCAGTTGTAATCACGGCCAGCGATGCCCGCGCCCGCGGTGAACGCGAAGACAAATCAGGCGAGCTACTGGTCGAACTGTTGACGGCAACCGGCGCGCAAATCATCGCGAAAGAAATTCTGAACGACGATCTCGAACCGCTGGCCGACAAAATTCGCGAGTACGCGGATCGTCCCGAGGTAAATCTGCTCGTTACGACCGGCGGCACCGGCTTCGGTCCGCGCGATAACACGCCAGAGGCCACCTTGCGCGTTATCGAACGGGCGGCGCCCGGGCTGGCTGAAGCGATGCGGATGGAAACTCTGAACATCACCCCGATGGCGATGATTTCGCGCGGCGTCTGCGGAATTCGCTCAGGCTGTTTGATCATTAATCTGCCGGGATCGCCGAAAGCGGTGCGCGAAAGCTTCGAAGTGATTCAGCCGGTTTTGCATCACGCGATTGGGTTACTCGCAGGAACTTCGCGTTCGCACAACGGGTAGCTTGCCGGGCGCGACTATTGAGACAGCAGCCCCCACCGTTCAAGGTGGGCACAATAAATCTTCTTAGGAGCATCCGGAAATGAAAGCAATCGTCTCTTTAGTTACGCTCGCCTTCGCTTTGTCCCTTTGCAACCTGATGGGCCGCCGAGCAAACAACAACGCGAATAGCGAGCCTTCTCCGACCCAAGTCGCACAGTCGTCTCCCGCCTCTGTCGAGACTCCGCCGCCGCCGCCACAAGCTTCACCGTCTCCAGCCCCTACTTCTCGCGTCAGTACCTCCAACCGAAACGCGAACGAGCGTGAGCTTCTGCTGAGGGGTGTGCCGACACCTCCCCCGATTCAGGCAGTGCCGCACGCTGCGCCCGGAATGCCCGGCGCTTCGCGGCCGACGACGAATGCAAATCAAGAATCAGCCGCAAGCGTGCCGCAGCGGCCAACTACTATTTCCGGCGGTGTGCTAAACGGCAAGGCGACGTACCTGCCGAAGCCCGCTTATCCGCCAATCGCGAGAGCTGCGCACGTATCGGGCACGGTCAATGTTCAAGTGGTCATCGACGAAAGTGGCAAGGTGATTTCGGCAAACGCGGTCAGCGGTCATCCGCTGCTGCAAGGGTCGGCGGTAGCTGCCGCGCACCAGGCAAAGTTTTCTCCGACAGTTTTGTCAGGCCAGCCGGTGAAAGTCACCGGAATAATCGTCTACAACTTTGTCGAGAAGTGAAGAGTCGAGGCCATGCTTCGTACAATCAACGGGTTCTGGTTCAAACTAAGCGTTCTTATTCACACCGCGGCTTCAGCCCGGTGTAGACCCAGCAAACGAAACAGAAAACCGTTTAAAACGGTTTCCAGTTCTAAGCTAACGCGATCCCGCCGCGCTAAAGCGGCGGCGTGACTGAGAAACCAAAGCCTATACCCAACGATTTTGTCGAGACTGGCCATGTCACTGGTGATAGACTCTCGCGCGTATGGACTCCCGGCGCTTCACCGTCGCCCTCTCTTTTCCGGGTGAATACCGCGATATCGTCGCCCAAGTCGCTAACGAACTTGCTTCGACACTCTCCGAAGAGCGCGTTCTCTACGATAAGTTTCACGAGGAAGAACTCGCGCGTCTTGATCTAAATATCTACCTTCCCGCTCTTTACCGAAAAGACTCGGAACTGATCGTCATTTTTCTCTGCCCCGAATACGCAGCAAAGCTGTGGTGCAAGCTAGAATGGCGTCACATCGGCCAGCTAATCGCAACCGCAGACGCTAAACGAGTAATGTTTCTCAGCTTTGGAAACATAGGCGATTTGTCGGAAATCGGAATCTTAGGCGGTGATGGGTACATCAACGTTTCTCAGCTCACGCCTGAAACCATCGCCCAGAAGATTCTCAAGCGTTTACAGATCAACCGGGATAGCGAACCGGAAGCGGCGCTTCCAGGTCCGGACGTGGCCATCCGTGCTGACATCTCGCGAATTATTGAGTACTCGCCGGACAAACTGGTTGGACGTGAAGCTGAGACCGCACTCCTGAATGATTGTTGGGAACTGGTCGCCAAAGGAGAAAAGAATCGGCCGCACGTTCTTACGTTCGTAGCACTCGGCGGCGAGGGAAAGACCTCACTTGTTGCGAAGTGGGCAGCGAAACTCGCATACCAAGATTGGCCCGGTTGCGATGCAGTATTTGCATGGTCGTTCTACAGCCAAGGGACGAGCGAGAAGACGCAGGCTTCATCGGATGCGTTTCTATCTGAAGCGCTGAAATTCTTTGGTGATGAAGAAACAGCCGCGAGCGCAAAGAGTGGATACGAAAAAGGGAAACGGCTCGCTCACCTTATCGCTGAGAAGCGCGCGTTATTAATTCTCGATGGAGTCGAGCCGCTGCAGTATCCGCCGGGTCCACCAATGGACGGCAAGCTCAAAGACGACGGAGTTGCTGCCCTGCTCAAAGCGCTGGCCACTACGAACCGTGGCGTGTGCATCGTCACCACTCGTTATTCAATTCCGGACTTGAAGGCGTTCCGGCAAACGACTGCGCCGGAAGTAAGGCTAGCGAGCCTGTCCCGCGAAGCCGGTGTGCATTTGCTGAAGACGCTCGGCGTGAAAGGAACCGAAAAGGAGTTTGAACAACTGGTTGCGGACGTTAGAGGCCACGCGTTGACTTTGAATCTGCTCGGCACCTACCTGCGTGATGCGCACAACGGGGACATCCGGAAACGCGATCTCGTGAAACTTGAAGAAGCCGACGTAGCGGAACAGAGCGGCCACGCTTTCCATGTAATGGATGCTTATGTCGCATGGTTCAAGGGCGGAGGCGAGAGCGGAAAACGTGCGCTGAGTATTCTTCGTCTTCTAGGTCTCTTTGATCGTCCAGCGAGTGCTGAATGTCTGAATGCCTTGTGGACGGGCGATGAGATCGGAGGACTTACCGGGGACTTGATAGGTATTACCGAGGCCCAGAGGAACATTGCGCTGAACCGCCTGCAAGACGCCAACCTAATTACAATCAATCGCGAGAAAGGCTCCGGACGACTCATCTCACTTGATGCGCATCCGTTGGTGCGCGAATACTTCGCTAGCCGTGTTCGCGAACAGTTTCCCGGCGCCTGGCGGGCCGCTCATCGGCGATTATATGAATACCTCCGAGACTCTGCGCACAAGAGTGACGAACCGACCCTGGAGGAGCTTCAGCCACTCTATGACGCCGTAGGCCACGCCTGTAATTCAGGTTTGCACTATGACGCGCACGAACTTTGGTTCCGTCGCATCATTCAAGGTGATAAGTTCTACAGTTCTCGCCAACTCGGAGCAATCGGTTCTGATTTAGGAGCGCTCGCGGGCTTCTTCGATTTGCCGTGGAGCCGAATTAATTCATCGCTTAATCCATTAATCCAGGGGTCTGTGTTAAGTGTCACGGCATTACGTTTACGAGCGTTGGGACGAATTTCGGACGCAATTGAACCAACGGAAGCCGCACTGGAATTGCGTTTCGCTCAGAAGGCCTGGAAATACGCTGCGCTGGATTCAAGCAATCTCGCGCAACTTGAGCTGACGTTCGGCAACGTCGCTGACGCGTTGAAACATGCTGCGCAATCAGTGACGTACGCTGACCGTAGCGGGGATTGGCAGCAGAAGCTATTCAATCGCACGACTCGCGCCGACTGCCTACATGCGGCGGGCCGACGAACAGAAGCGCTAGAAATCTTTCGCGTGACGGAAGAAAAACTGAGCGGAATTTCAACCTTCCCGATACACTACTCTTTACAAGGCTTCGAATATTGCGAGCTTCTTCTCACCGCTCCAGAGCGCGCTGCGTGGCAAGTAACACGTAGTCCAGGATTCACGCTTCCTACACGAGAACTAATTCAGAAGTGCACGAGCGTTTTTGAACGCGCACGTAAGACACTTCAGTGGGTGACCGGGAAGTTGGGTTTGCTCGACGAAGCAATCGATCGACTCACTCTGGGCCGCGCATCATTGTATGCGTTCATTTTAGATCCTTCCTCAGAGACCGAAAGGCAATCCGCACTTGAAAATGTCGACGCCGCTATAGCTGGCCTCCGCCGGGCTGCCCTGCAAGAGTTCATCGTGGGAAGTCTTCTCACACGCGCTTGGTTGCGCTTTCTCACTGCGGCGCGCAGCGGCCCCGAGAGCGCGCAAGAAGATTTGGACGAAGCCTGGGAAATTGCCGAGCGCGGGCCGATGCGTTTGCACATGGCGGACATTCATCTCTATCGCGCGCGGTTGTTTCATGCGGTGAAGCCTTATCCGTGGAATAAGTTTGAAGATGGCCGCGACGGGCGTGGGCCGAAGGATGATCTCGCTGATGCGCGGAAGTTGATCGAGCAGTGCGGTTATTGGCGGCGCAAAGAAGAACTCGAGGACGCGGAAGAGGCGGCGAAGAGTTGGTGATACGGTAGCCACGTTACAGAACCGCGAACGGTAGTGAGCGGGATAAGAACGCAACAGTCGAATCGCGATGCGACGCTTGCGCACCGGGCTGCTTTATCCCCCCTCGCTACCGCTCGCGGTTCTGTATCTGTCGCCCGCTTCGCGGGCTTGCTAGATAATTTGTTAGAAGAGGTGGCTATAAAGATCCGGCTCCTACGGAGCAAACCAAAGCGCCGTCGAGCCGGCGCACTCCAAATAACCGCCGTCGACTTCCTCGTTGACTTTGCTCACATGCGCCACTTACTATCTCCGCGTTCGCAATTTCAGAGCACTTCTAAAACGCGATGCTCTTGTTACAAGCAACCACACAGACAGCGCATTCAATTGGGGCGCCATCGACGGCGTATTTGCCGGTGCTGGTCTTTTTCGTTTTTGCGATCGCGTTTCCCGTGCTGCCGCTGATCCTCGGACGTTTTCTGCGGCCCTGGAAATACGGGAAAGACAAGATGAGGCCGTACGAGTGCGGCATCGATCCGGAAACCGGCGCCCACGATCGCTTTACGGTGCGTTACTACATCGTGGCGATGCTGTTTTTGATTTTCGACGTCGAGACGATTTTCCTTTTGCCCTGGGCCATCATCTTCATGGGTGACGATTTCTCGTTTACCAAGTTCGCGCTGATCGAGATGTTTGTCTTCATCGGCATTCTGGTGGTTGGTTATTACTACGCGTGGCGCAAAGGCGCCTTGGAATGGGCATGAAACATTTTCGATTTTTGATTTTTGATTGCCGATTGGAAACTCAAACAAAATCAAAAATCCGAAATCGCAAATCTAAAATCTGAAATGGCTGAACACGACGAAGGATTTGTCCTAACCACAGTTGATTCGATCACGAATTTTGTGCGGCATAAGATCGCCGCGCCCGTGATGGATTCAAAGCCCGTTCAGTTTGGCGTCAACTGGGCGCGTAAGTCCGCGATCTGGCCAATGACTTTCGGCCTCGCCTGTTGCGCAATCGAGATGATGGCCACGGGCGCCGGCCGCTTTGACATCGACCGGTTTGGCGCCGGCGTCTTTCGTCCTAGTCCCCGCCAAAGCGACCTGATCATCATTGCCGGCACCGTCACGCTCAAGATGGGACCTGTCGTCCGCCGCGTTTACGATCAAATGCCTGAACCTAAGTGGGCCATCGCGATGGGCGCCTGTGCTTCGACCGGTGGGCCGTTCGATTCGTACTCGACCATGCAAGGCGTCGATCGCACTATCCCCGTCGATGTTTACATTCCCGGTTGTCCGCCCCGGCCCGAAGCTCTGCTTTATGGCCTGATGCGCTTGCAGGACATCATCATGCGCGAAGCGCCCTCGGCTTACATTTTCGAATCCGACGGGAGCGTGCGCCGACAACGCACCTTCGACGAAGACGAAGCTGCTGCTTAGTGGCAACGCGTCCGCTGACCCGCTATCATATTCCCCGAAAAGCTCTCCTGAAATTATTTGGTTCGGTTTGAATCCCGATCGATTGGGATTCAAGGAGGTTCACCATGAAATCCGTGTATTCAAAATCTGTTTTGCTGACAATGGCGTTTTTGCTGGCTGTTCCGATGATCGTTTCGGCGCAGACAACGAAACCGCGTCTGCGTCGGACCAGTCGGACTAAATCGACGCGCGCCGCCGCGGCGCCGCTCGTGCCCGTCGGCACAAATTTGAAGGTCCGGTTGCAAGACACGCTTTCGAGCAAAGAGTCGCGGGCCGGTGACAAATTCACTGCGTCAGTGATCGATCCTGTGCGCTTCAACGAAGCGACGCTGCGCGGCCACGTTCGTTCGATTGTAAAGTCCGGACGAATCAAAGGTCGCACCACGATGAATCTGGCGTTCGACTCGATCACACTGACTGATGGCCGCACGGAAACTGTGCATGGCATTGTCACTCGCGTCTATGACAGCAAGGGACGCGCCGATGAAGAAGGCGGCGTCCAATCCGAGAGTCGCGGGCGGCAGACGATCAAGCGCAGCGGCATCGGCGCCGGCGCCGGCGCGATCATCGGAGCAATTGCCGGGGGCGGCAAAGGCGCGGCGATCGGACTAATACTTGGTGGCGCTGGGGGAGCGGGATCAGTGGCTATGAACGGCGGAAAAGAGTTGAAACTTGAAAATGGCACAGAAATGCTCGTGCATGTAACGCGCTGAGGAGAAAGCTTGCGAAAGCTGATCGCTTTGACCGTGTTGGGCGCGGCAATCTCCAGTTGCAGCGCCCGGCCACAACGGTCCCAACAATCGAAGCCTCTCGGCACGACGCTCACGGCCGGCAAGGAGCCCGGTTGTCTGGCGCTGGCTGACTTCAACGGTGATGGCAAAGTTGACATCGCCGTCGGCAACGGTGGCAGCGGAAATCTGACGGTTCTCCTTGGAGATGGCAAAGGTGGCTTCCGGGAAGCGTCAGGGTCGCCTTTTCCCGCCGGTAACAGTCCCAACGACATCGCGTTTGGTGATCTTAACGGCGATGGCAATCTCGACTTCGCGATAGCCAACCATGACACGCATTACGTGACCGTGATGCTCGGAAACGGTCGCGGCCAGTTCAACGCGGCGCCGAATTCTCCCATTACGGTCAACAGCCGGCCTCATCCACACGGAATTGCGTTCGGCAACTTCAATGCTGATCGGTATCTCGATTTTGTAGTCGATGATTGGGGCAACAATCGGGTTACGGTCGTATTTGGCGACGGAAAAGGCAACTTTGCTTCTCCGGGAATTTCGTTCGCAGTCGGCCAAATGCCGTATCAACGAGTCAGGGTCACGGATGTTAATAACGATCAGAGCGACGACATCATCACGACGAACACCGAAGGTGGTGATGTCAGCGTTTTGATCGGCGATGGCAGGGGTGGATTTGCGCAGGCGCCGGGATCGCCTTTTCCTGCTAATCCGCGACCGTTCGGCGTGGCAATTGGCGATGTAAACGGCGATGGAAAGCATGACCTCGCCATCGTGAACTTCTCCGGTCAGGGCACGGACACGAGCAAAGATGCGATCACGATTCTCCTGGGCAACGGCGACGGGAGTTTCAAACCAGCGCCCGGCTCACCGTTTAAATCAGGCAGATCGCCAGTAACCGTCGCAGTTGGCGATGTCAATGGTGACGGCGTTCTGGATGTCGCAGCCGCAAACATGACGGGGAACAGTGTAAGTATCCTGCTGGGCGGAAAAGAAGGAATGAAGGCCTCGCGGGAATCACCGCTGATGGTCGGAAAGGATCCGGAATTCATCGCGCTCGGAGATCTCAACGGCGATGGCAAGGCTGACATTGTCGTTGCAGAAACAGAACCCAATACTGTCAGGATCATCATCAGCAAGTGAGGTCCTGATCACTTTCGAAATTTGACGACCATGCTCGCGAAGAGGATCCGACGCGCGATAACTATTTTCGGCTTACTCCTAATTTGCGTCCCTACCGTGATCGCGCACCCGCCGTGGGGCATTGTCGTCAGCTCAACTGGCACCGTTTACTTCAGCGATCTTGAAACGGTTTGGAAGATCGATCGCGAAGGAAATGTCAGCGTCTTTCGGGCTGGCGTTGGTGGGCGCCACGTTCACGAACTCGCTATTGACGAAAATGACAATGTGTACGGACCTGACTACAGCTACGAGGCTGCCAATGACAAATTCCTTCTCGGTGTGTGGGAGATGACCCCGAACGGCAAGGAGACTTATCTGCAACGACCTATCGACAGCTCCATGTCCGGGGTGAGTGTTTGCCGAGACCGCGCAGGCAACATGTATTCGATCGAGCAGAACAATCATACCAAAGTAAGAACACTGCTTTTGCGGCGCACGCCGGCTGGTGTCGTTTCAACTATTGCCGGCGGAGCTTACGGTCACGCCGATGGAAAAGGCACAAACGCCAAATTCAGCAGCGTGACGGCAATGACATTCGGTCCCGACGGAAGCATTTATATGACCGACGGCACTGGGGTTCGCCGCGTCACTCTTGACGGCGAGGTGCGCACAATTGCGACCGACTTAACAACGCGAACTGCGGAAGACAAACCGACTTTGTTTGGCGGTAATGATAAGAGTCTTTTCGGTCTTTCGGTCGACACCGGCGGAAGTGTCTATGTAGCAGATAGCGGAAACCGGAGGCTGGTCAAGGTTTCTCAGAGCGGCAAAGTCAGCGTCGTCTATCGCGTCGATCCGCCGTACTTTCCAACTGGCGTATTCGCCACGCCTAATGGGGATGTTTATGTTCTCGAGTTTAGCTATACTCCACCCGGCACAACCGACAAGCCACGCGTGCAAAAAATTTCGGCGGATGGGCAGAACAGAATACTTACCCCTTCACCCGTCCTCAGAACAGGTGTGGTTATTGCACCGCCAATAAGAGTCATTCGGTCAGGCCTTCAAAGTATTTTGGCTCCCGTTAACACCCGCTTTGTATACTTCGTCTTGTTGGTAATGGCGGCCGTGATTGTCCTAACGATTCTTTTTAGGCGACAGAGCCGAAAGCGACGCACATGAAACGACTTCTTCGAGTCTTTAAATGGATCGCGATTGTGCTGCTGGTTCTATTTATCGGCATTCAATTCTATCGTCCGGCGCGCACGAATCCGGCGATAGATCCCGCCCAAACAATCGAAGCACACACACAGATGACCCCGGATGTCGCTTCGATTCTCGATCGATCATGCCGGGACTGTCACTCAAACAAGACCGTTTGGCCTTGGTACACCCAGGTCGCGCCGGTTTCCTGGTGGCTCGTGAGTCACGTGAATGACGGTCGCCATGATTTGAATATTTCGGAATGGGGAAAGCTCCCGCGGGATCGCCAGGAGCGCAAGCTGCGCCAGATGTGTGATGAAGTTGAAGACGGAATGATGCCCCTGTCCTCTTATCTGCCCATGCATCCCGCGGCGCATCTGTCCGATCAGGACAAGAAAACGCTTTGCGATTGGACGGCTCAACAACGCGAGCAGCTAAACGCATCAAGATGAGGACCCGCTACCGTGGCAGTACGGCCTTTCAGTTTTGTCTGCTCTTGGATTTCGTAAAGGTTAGTGTTCGCCACCGCACAGTGACGATTTGTGTCAGTTTGGTAAATTAGTGCTTGAGTCGGGGCCTCATGGACTGTTATATTCAGCGTGGCGCATTTGCCAGTGCGCTCATTCCAACCCCCTTCTCGCCGTAATCGAGGACATGGGAAATGCCGGATCAAGATAACGGGAAGCTGGGTCAAGCTCACACAAGCGACGCCGCCGGATTAGCCGTGGCGCATGCGCAAGCAACCTCACTTCTGATCATTGAAGACGACGAAAACATTTCGAGCGCCATTCAGGAGTACTTCTCTCGCGCTGGTTACAACGTCAGCACTGCAGGTGACGGATTAGCCGGGGTTGAAGTGGCTGGCAAGGCCAGACCTGATGTGGTGGTTCTCGATTTGATGTTGCCGAAAATGGATGGCCTGGCTGTGTGCAAAGAGCTGCGGCTCAAAGCTCCACAGATGCCGATCCTGATGCTGACGGCAAAGGACGATGTGGTCGACAAGGTGCTTGGTCTCGAGATGGGCGCCGACGATTACATCACCAAACCCTTCAGCTTGCGTGAACTGGAAGCGCGGATTAAGTCAGTGCTGCGCAGATCACGCGCCGGAGCGAGCACCGACGGGCACGACGAAGTGCCGATCCAGCGAGGTAATTTGCGGATCGATCCAGTCCGCCGCGAGGTAACCATCGGTGACAAACAAGTCGAATTAACTCCGAAGGAATTTGACTTGTTGCGCTTGTTCGCCTCGAATCCCGGCCGCGTCTTTCCCAGAAAGTACTTGCTGGAAAAGATTTGGGACTACTCGTATGAAGGGTATGACCGGACAATTGATTCTCACATCAACCGCTTGCG
This sequence comes from Pyrinomonadaceae bacterium, assembly GCA_035606795.1. Lineage (GTDB taxonomy): Bacteria > Acidobacteriota > Blastocatellia > Pyrinomonadales > Pyrinomonadaceae > UBA11740. The sequence continues at coordinate 17,230 of DATNEI010000170.1, read as the reverse complement.
AGCAAAGGTTGAACAGAATCCTGACAATCCCCAGTTGGTGCTCACCGTTTGGGGAATTGGTTACAAATTCACCGACGCGGACTAGCCAAACGCGTCCACAACTCCTCATCAACTTGCCCAACGTCGGAACTTTCCGCGCGCGCTCAAATTAATCTCCGACAGAAAGTCCAATCCTATGAAAGCACTTCACAATCTCGCCTGGGATCGTCGCGCACTGCGCATCCTGAATCTCGCCCTCTGCGGCGTCGCCTTTTGCACCACCGTTGCCGCGCAAGCTGCGGAAGAACGTCCAGTTGAGGACGATTGGTTTACCGCCTACTTCGTCGAAGGCTATGGCTTTTTGGTTCTGTTCGTCGTGGGGATCGTCGGGCTGCTCGTCTTCCGCAAACTGCGATCGAAACCCACGGCTGATCCTTTCATGGCGAAAGCACGACCGCGGGTTAAGGCAACGCAGCAATCAGAACAAGTAGATCTCGAACCGCGCAAGGCCGCGCCAGTTGCTGCCGCGAAAGAGTTCGAAACCAAAGTGCGGGCGACGGTGTCACGAGAGTCGACCCCAGACCATTCAGAATCGGCCTTCGGTGCATATCGAATCGATCAGGAAGTTGGAAAGCTCGTTCTCGGCAAGGCCCATCGCATGGATGTGCTCGCTTCGCGCGTGCCTGAAGATCGTCGCGCTATCGAAGCGTCGCTGATCAAATCACTCGGCTCGTCAGACCGGGACAGCCGTGACCGCGAAAGAGCGCGGCGAGCCCTGGAAGACTACGGGTTCGTAGCGCGCCAGAGCGCGTTGCTGCTCGAAGGCCGTGACGCCTGGGAACGATCGTCAGCCGCGCGCGTGTTGGGTCAAATAGGTTCGACCTCATCACTTCCGGCACTAATCGAAGCGCTGCATGATGGCGATTCAATTGTGCGCAACCAGGCGGTTACCAGTCTCGGCCAGCTAAAACAACCTGCGGCGATCGGCGCCTTGCTCGACGTGGGCCGGCGCTATTCCGACATTCCGCCGTCGGTGTTGAGCGAAAGCTTAAGCGCATGTTCAGTCGAAGGACTAAACTTCCTCGACTCGACTCCATTTGATTTAAATAATCCAATGGCCGGCGAAGGCGAAACGGAGGGGCTGGAGCCGATGCCGTCATGGGAGCAACTGCCGAGCGGCGACGAAGACGACGCTCTGTTAGGGCTCTTCACGCGTTTGGAAAGTTCGGATGCGGCAGAACGGACGCAAGTCGCGCGCGAACTCGGAATGCACCGCGCCGAACGTTCCGTGGCCGCACTGTGCGCAACCGCATCGCATGATGCCGATGCCGGTGTACGTTCGGCGGCGGTGACTGCGTTGGGCGTGATCGATCATGAATCAGTGTTCGCGCCGGTTTTGATTGCGCTGGCCGATGACACACGTGAAGTCCGCGCCGCGGCGGCCCGGGCCCTCTCCGGCCTGCGCTTTGATCGCGCGCAAGCCTACACCCGAGTCGAGAAAACCGCCGATCCTGAACTGCTGCACAACTTTGCTCAAGCGTGCGTGAAGACAGGGATCGCAGCTCAGGCAGCCGACCGGCTGGCCAGCGAGGATCGCCGTCAAGCGCATGAGGCCTACTCGTTGTTCTCTCTGCTGACGAAAGCAGGCGAGCTACAACCTGTGTTTGATGTGATCGAAAAGCACGCAGACTCAAGGGCAAAGCAGGCGGCCGTGCAAATGCTGAGTGCATTCGCAAACGCCGATGCGGTGCCGAAACTTCGCGATGCAGTCGGCATGCCCGGCATGCCGGAAGATGTTCGCACGAGCCTCCTCGAAGTGCTCTACAAGCTCGACAACACACCCGCCGTAGTCTAAGGCGCCAGCCGACCTCAACTCGGCGTTGCTTAATTCCTCTTGTTTCTCATTGAATGGGGCCCCAGTCATGAGCACACAAAATAAATCCTCTTTCCTTCGCACGTTGGCAATCAGTGTTACCGCTTTTGGATGTGCCGCAGGCTTGTTTTTAAGCTCTTCCGCATTCGTGACTCACGGTCACGGAGTGGAACGCAGCAGCAATAATTCCGCTGCCCGGTCGCACACAACTTCTCTGCGCGTGAGTGAAACCCCGGGTGGTTCATGCGTGGTGCTGACTGCCGATCAATCATTGAAAAGCTACGAAGCTTATCGCCGCGGCGATTGGTTCGGGGTGCAGATCCCGTCCAGTAAAGTTCCGCATGCAGATTTGATCCGCGCGCGTGAGTTCACCGAAATAAAAATCGAGCTGATCTCCGACGCCACGATCGTGTCGTTTCGTCTGCAACCAGGCGTCACCGCACGCGCTGAGCTGAAGGGTGACAACCTGCAAATCTTGTTCGTTGCATCGCGCGCGCGCACTATGACAATCGCTGCGATTGATTCCTCGGCGGCGAATCGGAACCCAGGCATTAAGCGGGCGCAGAAACTTATGCCCGGCGCGAACTTAAAGAGCGCGGCGTCCAGAGCGGGTAACACAACTGGCTCAGGAGTGGCCCTCGCGACCATCGCAAGTCCCAGGAAACATGTGACTCCCGGGGCGGTGAGGAATCCTGTGCCGAGGGTGGAATCGGACGATTCCGGACAAGCTGACGCCGAGATAGCGACATCAGCGCAAGCAGAATCATCGGCCAACTCAGTTCCTGAGACCCTTACTGCCGAAACTGCGATCGATGCGCCACCTGCTCAGCCGGAAACGGACTGGTCAGCGGCAGGCATCGCTGTCACTGCTGCACCGAATTCTGTCTGGAACAATCTTAGAGAGAATGCGAATTACTGGTTCCAGCTGGCGCAACTTAATCCGGTCCCGGCGGGAATTGGCGTAGGATTGATGGTCTTGCTCGTTGGATTAGTGGTAATCGAAAGGTGCATTGCCAGGAAAGTGTCGACCAACGCGGTGCTGTCAGAAGAGTTGACCGCGGAGGCCACGGAATTCGAAACGGAAACTGCCGTGGTTCCGGACATGTCAGCCGCCAACACGACCGTGGAAAAGCGCACCTCAGCAACGGAGGTTGACGCGAATCGAGAAGTTACAATAGGCACTGCAATTGGCAAGCTGGTCGTCGACAACACGCATCGCGCCGACATAGTGGACTCACGCTTTCCTGAGGATCGAAAAGCGATTGAGAGTTTCTTGATCACAGCGATTACGACCGCCGAATCCAGTGATAGCGATCGGCGCCGGGCGCGTCAGGCGCTCGAGGAATATGGCTTCGTGGCGCAACACAGTGCGGCGTTACTCAAGGGCAAAGACGCCTGGGAACGAGCATCCGCGGCGCGCACCCTGGGCGTAATCGGCTCCAAGAGTTCGATGCCGTTTCTAATTGAAGCGCTGAATGACAGTGACTATATCGTCCGTAACGAAGCGGTAGCCAGCCTCGCCGCTTTGCAAGATCCCGCGGCGATTGGTGCTCTGGTCGAGGCGGCGCGCAAGCATCCTGATGTGCCGGCTTCGTTGTTAAGCGAAACGTTGAGCGCCTGTTCAGTTGGTAATTTGGAGGTGCTGGACTTGCCTTCTTCCGACACGGCTGCGATTAGCGAATCAGTCGTGCCGTTGGCGGACGACGCAGAGTGGTTGGACGAACTGCGCGACGATGCGCGGGACGAAATTCTGTCCGGATGGTTGGCGCCGCTTGATAACGTGGATGAACATCCGTTCGAAGAGCTCTCTCAGCAGATGGTAGTCCCGCGGATCGGAACCTCGGCGTATGAACGGCCATACTTGAGGGTAGTCGCATAAATTGTTTGCGAGTACTTCTGTAATGCTAATGGGTTCGATTAAACTCAGAGACTTAAGAATGCGTTTCGCGATGCAGTTTCTTTTCACCTGGGCGATTGTCATCGGGACAGCGACGGGCGCCACTGCGCAAAGCCGGATCCTCAGGCCGCAACCGACACCCACGATCCGCCGTCATGTCACCACCCTGCGATCGAGCGATTCGGCGCAAGGCTCTCGCGTGACCGTCTCTTCCGACCAGTCCATGAGCGAATACGAAGCGTATCGTCAGGGAGACAAATTCTATCTGCGCATTCCCGCGACGGATGTACCGCGCGTCGAGGCTGTGCACGGACGTGGCTTTGCTGATGTCACAACGCAGAACAGCGGTGACAAGACTCTGGTAGCCTTCAGATTGCGACCCGGCGCAAGTGCTCACGTCGAACAGCAAGGCACTCATCTCGACGTCGTCATCACCGTTCCCGGGACCAGCGCTTCAACAAGGCCAGGGAGCATAACGCCCACGCAACCTTTGTCGACCCATCCCTTTGATCTTTCGGCCCCGAGAAATTCGAACGCGCACGCAAACGTTCGCGATGCCAAACCGGCGGTCGCTTCGGCTACTCCAAAACCTGCACCAGTGGCAACTCCGCGCTCTACTCCGAGTCCAACACCCGCGGCCAAAGGTTCGCCTGTTAGGAATCAAGGTCTGACTCAGCAAGCTGCACCCAGTCCGATAGCCTCGCCCGCTAACAGTTCTGGACAAGTTCCGGCCCAAAACGCCACGCCGACATTACGGCAGCGTGTGCGATATTGGATCCTGCTCGCCCAACTCAATCCGATTCCCGTCGCGATTGGAGCAGCGGTCTTGTTGTTTTTGATCGGTCTGCTGATTCTGCAAAGGCGGAGAGCCCGCGCGACGCATCGCACCCGATGGCGAAAACCGCCGAAAGAAGCGGCGCCGATTGCAGCAGACGCTAAGCCAGTCGCCGCTACCGCAGAGGACACCTTAAAGCCTGACGTGATGGCTGTGACCGCAGCCGGCGTCGCGGCCACCACGGCAAAAACAAGTTCAGAAATACCGGCCGATCCAGATCGCAGCAGTCCGCGACAAGAACGCGTCGAACGCGTGTCTGACGAAGTAAAGAAGCTGATGGCCGGTGGCGATTATGACGAGCGTCTCCTTGCCTCAGATGATCGTGAGACGCGTCAATTGGTGGGCGCGGAATTGTTATCCGCGTTGGTCGGTCGCAACCTGCAACGACGGGAACGAGCGCGCGCCGCGTTCATGAAGCATGGCTATTTCGACGATGCGACGCGCGATCTAAGAATCGGCGACTCGGCCAATGAGCGCGCGGCGGCGGCCCGTCGTCTGAGCTTTGTCCATGAGCGCGAAGCAACTCCGCATTTGATTGCTGCCCTGGACGACCCGTCACCCGACGTTCGTCGCGCAGCGGTCGAAGCGCTAATGGATCTGCGCGACCCGGCCGCCATCGCGCCGCTCAACTCGCTCATGCAAAACGAAAACGATCGCCGGGTGCCCCGCAACTTGATCAAGCAGGCCATTGAATCATGCGCGACCACCTCAGGGGATGAACCCGGTTCGCGACTTGCAAGTTCCCTACCCGCTGCTACGCCACCGCCGGTTCCGCCGGCCGTTGAAATCGAACGTGAGGTAATCGAGATATGACCCCGCGCGAACTGCTCGTGCAACTCCGCGAACAAGGCGTTGAGATCAAATCAAACGGCGATCGCCTCTTGATCGATGCACCCAAAGGCGCGATTACGCCGGACGTGCGCGATGCGCTCGCGGCCAACAAAGCAGAGCTTTTAAAGATTCTGAACACGCCCCCGCCGACCGAGAGAGCTGCGGCCTCGCGGCCCGGCGAAACATCTACAGCGCCAAGACCTATCGAGCCACCAATAGCAAGTGCGCCAATGGCTGCTGTTCCGCCGCCGCCACGTCCGCAACCGGCCGCGCAGGCTCCTGTTCGCCCAATGTCGCCAAGTGCGCCGCCCGAAGTCGACGATCCACGCGCCACGTCATCGATTGCCGCAGAGATAGAGCAACTTGAAACTGAGCTGCTGCGCCTGCGCACTGAAGAAGATGCGCGCCGTGCTGAATTCGAAACTTCGCGTCTGGGCGCGGAACATGTGTTCCATCAGGAATCTACGCGTTGGCGACAAGAACAGGAACAGGCAGCTTTGCGACGAGCCGAGCAGGAAAAACTCCGCATTGAAGCCGAAGCGCGCGAACACGCGGCCGAAGAAACGCGACGCCGGATCGCCGAAGAGGAATTGAGGCGCGTCGAAGAAGAACTGCGTCGCATGCACGCGATGGAGGAAAACCGCCGCGCCGAAGTCGAGGCACAGTTTCAAACAGCCCAGGCTACCCACCAGGCGGAACTCGAACAAATACGAAAGTACGAAGCCGAACAGGTGCGCACTCGCACCGAAGAAGAACGTCGCTTCCTCGACAATGAAGCACGCAAGCGCGCGCAAGAGGATGAAGTCCGGCGCCGCGCGCAAATGCGTATCGCGGCAGTTGAAGAAGAGATTCTGCGGTTGCGTCTGCGCCAGGACGCGATGGTGAAGTCGGCCGAACAGGCGCGGCTGCTGGCTGAGGACACTCATCGCCGGCGCGTCGAAGAAGAAGCGCGGCGTCATGCGGAAGCCGAGGCTCTCGAGCGTGCTGACCAGGAGGCGCGGCTCCGGGCGGAAATCGAAGCGCAGATGCGTGCCGAGGTCGAGGCGAAGCGCCGCATTGACGAAGAAGCGCGCAAACGCGTGGAAGACGAAGCGCGTCGTCGCGCTCAGCAAGAAGCCGAGCGACTCGCCGCTGAACAGTCCCGGCGCGCCGCCGAAGAAGAAGTACGACGCCGGGCGGAAGAAGAACAACGCCGGCGCGTCGAAGGAGAGGCTCGCCGTCGCGCCGCCGAAGAAGCGCAAAGGCAAGCTGAAGAAGATGCGCAACTACGGGCCGAACAGGAAGGTCGTCAACGCGAAGAAGCTGAGCGGCGACAACAAGCCGAACTGGAAGCCCGCATTCGCGCCGAAGTCGAAGCAAAACTGCGGGCCGAGGAACGCCAGCGTGCAGCCGAACTGGATTCGCTCGACGACCCCGAATTCGCACGTAGCAGCGCCGAATGGTTCCGCGGCGGTGAAGAGTCAGAATTCCACCCGGTCAGTCTTCCCGAGTCGGAAGATACGGTCCCCTCGCCGACGTCGCGCTCATTTGCGCTGGACAGCCGCAATCAAAGAGACCGCGCCGCGGCTGTGCGCGAACTCGCGAATCACGGCGGTGAAGACGCCTTTGTCCAAATCAATGAAGCGTTCGACGATCCGGCCCCTGAAGTGCGCAACGCTGCAGCCCGCGCGCTGTTCGAATTTCAGGAAGATCGCGCCGCCGCCTTCACGCGCGCGTTGCGTGATTCACCCGCGGATCGGCGCGCGCGCATCGGCGCCGCAATCGCCGAATCAGGCCTGGCCGACCAAGCCATAAATAATCTCACCGGTGAAAGCCGCGACCGGACTTACGACGCATTTTCGCTGCTGTTTCTGATGTCGAAATCAGGAGAGCTGAATCCGCTGCTGCGGGCGATTGAAGAACATCCCAGCACCGAAGCACGTCTGGCTGTGGTAAAGCTGGTGGCGTTGAGCGGCCAACCTGAGGTGCTGCCTGCGTTTCGTCGCATGGCTGTGCGTGGATCGTTGCCGCCCGAAGTTCGCTCGGCGGTGATGGAAGCGATTTATCAAATCAGCAGCCAACCCGCGGGAGAAGGTCAGCCGGCCCAGTAACTCTTCTTGAATCAGGACCGCGAAAGGCGCAGAGCAAACACTCTGCGCCTTTTTTTTTGATGTTCTTATTTTGACTTTGCGAAGCTTTGCGTCTTTCCGCCTTTGCGTGAGATGTCCTTTGGAGAGTCTTTTGTTCGCGCCAAAGCGCAAAGTCGCCAGGAAAAACCGCAAGGCAGGACACTAGATTTTGCTTCCTCGATTTACCATTTCACGATTTACGATTTACTATTCCAGGTTATGCCTTTCGTTCTGAAATCCGACTATCGTCCCTGTGGCGACCAGCCGCAGGCGATTGAGGCGCTGGTGCGGGGCGTGCACGACGGCGCGAGAGATCAGGTCCTGCTCGGCATCACGGGCAGCGGTAAGACTTTTACCGTCGCCAGCGTCATCGAAGAAACGCAACGGCCGACGTTAGTGATCGCGCATAACAAGACCCTGGCTGCCCAGCTTTACCAGGAATTCCGCTCGCTCTTTCCCGAGAACTCAGTCGAATACTTTGTTTCTTACTACGACTACTATCAGCCTGAGGCCTACGTTCCCGCCTCTGACACCTACATCGAAAAAGATGCGATCGTCAACGAAGACATCGATCGCTTGCGAATGTCGGCAACGCGCGCGCTCTTCGAACGCCGCGATGTCATAGTGGTGGCCAGTGTCTCGTGCATCTACGGGCTTGGCGATCCCGACGCGTACTACGGCATGCTCGTCTTTCTCGAGCCGGGAATGCGCATCGCGCGCGACAATCTGTTGCAACGACTGGTCGAACTTCAGTACGAGCGCAATGACATCGACTTCAAGCGCGGCAGCTTTCGCGTGCGCGGCGACGTCGTCGAAGTTTATCCGAGCTACCAGGACGAAGCTTATCGCGTTGAACTTTGGGGCGATGAAATTGATTCAATTTCTACGATCGATCCCCTGCTCGGCGAGGTAAAGCAGAAACATACGTCGCGTGTGCCGCTCTATCCAAAGTCGCACTACGTTATGCCGCGCACCACGCTCAAGCGCGCGATCAAATCGATCAAGACAGAACTTGAATGGTGGGAGCCCAAGCTGATCGCAGAAGGCAAGCTGCTGGAAGCGCAGCGGCTCCATCAGCGGACGATGTTTGACCTCGAGATGCTGAAAGAGATGGGCTTCTGTCGCGGCGTAGAAAACTACTCGCGCCATCTGACTGGGAAGAAACCCGGCGAGCCGCCGCCGACACTGCTCGATTACTTACCGCGTGACACGCTGGTCGTCATCGACGAATCGCACCAGACCATTCCGCAAGTGCGCGGCATGTTCTTTGGCGACCAATCGAGAAAGCAGACGCTGGTCGAATACGGCTTTCGTCTGCCGTCGGCACTGGACAATCGGCCGCTGAATTTTGAGGAGTTCGAAGAACGCGTCGGTCAACGCATTTATGTGTCGGCCACGCCGGGGCCATACGAGCTGACAAAATCCAGCGGCGAAGTCATCGAGCAAATTATTCGCCCGACCGGGTTGATGGATCCGGAAGTCGAGGTAAAGCCGGTAAAGGGTCAAATCGATCACTTGCTGGACGAGTGTCGCGATCGCGCAGAGCGCAACGAGCGCGTGCTGGTCACGACCTTGACCAAAAAGATGGCGGAAGACTTGACTGAGTATTTCACCGAAGTCGACGTGCGCGTCCGCTATCTGCACTCAGACATAGAAACTTTGGAGCGGATCAGGATTCTCCGCGACCTGCGTCGCGGCGAATTCGACGTGCTGGTGGGAATTAATCTTTTGCGGGAAGGTCTCGATTTACCCGAGGTTTCACTGGTCGCGATTCTTGACGCCGACAAAGAAGGTTTTCTGCGTTCGCAGTCATCGTTGATTCAAACGATCGGCCGCGCGGCGCGCAACGCCAGCGGGAAAGCGATTCTCTACGCGGACCGCGTGACTGAATCAATGAAGTATGCGATCGATGAAACGAAGCGACGCCGCGAGTTGCAAACGGTCTACAATCGCGAGCACGGTATTGTGCCGCAGACAATTATCAAACCGATCGAAGCGACGCTGGTGACTGCGGCCGAAGCTGATTACTTTAAAGTGCCTTTGGACCTGGAAGATATCGAAGGCTACAGCCCGGATCAGATCGCCGCGACCATCGCCCGTCTCGAATTCGAGATGCGCGAGCACGCCAAGAAGTTCGAGTTTGAAAAAGCGGCCGAGCTGCGCGATCGGATTAAATATCTGCGCGAGCGCGAGCTGGCGGTGGCGTAGTTATTGATCACAGAGGACACACAGGAAAACAGATAAGAAGCCGCGGATTCACGCAGATGAACGCGGATAAGATCAATCAGGGTGTTTAGAAATAACAGCTAAGCCGGGCTTTCATTTATCTGCGAAAATCAGCGTTAATCCGCGGCTAGTTCTCCGTTCTTCTGTCGGTTGAAATAATGCTGACGAAATCTCAACCAGACGAAATTCAGGATTATCTTTCGGACGCGAGTTTCGTGCGCGGCGGGAATGCTTCGAATGTGGCCTTCCCCGAAACGGCAGAAGAAGTTGCCTCGATTCTTCGTGACGCCGCTAATACCCGAACGCCGGTGACAGTTTCCGGAGCGGGCACCGGAACAGTTGCGGGACGCGTGCCCTTCGGCGGCATCGTCCTGGCAACTGACAAACTTAATCGTATGGGCGAAGTCGTTCGCGTCGCGGAGGGTGGCCATGTGACCGCCCAAGCCGGCGTGCGCTTGATTGATCTGCAGCGCGCGGTTGAGTCGCAGCATTTGATTTACCCACCGGATCCGACCGAGCGCACCTGCTTCATTGGCGGCAACATCGCAACCAATGCGTCCGGCGCGCGCACTTTCAAATACGGCGCTACCCGAAACTACGTCGAGGCTTTGCAGGTTGCACTGGCAAGTGGTGATTTGATCAGTCTGAGACGTGGCGAATTTCGCGCAGACGCTAGCGGCCGAATTCGTTTGCCGCTAACTTCCGGTCTTGCGATAGAAGCGCAGTTGCCTTCGTATCAAATGCCGCGGGTGCGGAAGCACGCGTCAGGCTATTTCGTCGCGCCGGAAATGGATGCCATCGATCTTTTTATCGGCAGCGAAGGAACGCTGGGCGTAGTTATCGAAGCTGAATTAAGGCTGCTGCCAAAGCCGCAAGGCCTTCTGAGCGGCGTCGTCTTCTTCGATAACGAAGACAACCTGCTTGAATTCGTCAGTGAAGCGCGCGCGCAATCGCTGTGGCACAGACTTCAGTCTGTGGGTGCGCCAGACGATTCACAGACTGAAGTCCGTGCCACGCTGGACGCTCGTGCCCTCGAATACTTCGATGAACAGTCGCTCGGTTTCCTTCGTCAGCAATACGATAGCATTCCCGGGGCAGCAATCGGTGCGGTCTTCTTCGAGCAGGAAACCAACACCGAGACTGAAGATTCATTAATGAGCGAGTGGCTGTCACTCGTCGAGCAGAATCGGGCTCTCGCCGATCAATCCTGGTTTGCCACCAACGAACAGGACCACGCCAAGCTGCGCGAGTTTCGTCACGCGCTGCCGGTGCTGATGAACGAATGGTTCGCGAAGTACAAACAGCGCAAAGTCTCAACCGACATGTCGGTGCCTGACGCCGCCTTTCCCGAGATGCTGAAGTTTTATCGCAATGCGCTCAAAGGTGGCGAGCTGCGCTACACGATCTTTGGACACATCGGCGACAATCATGTGCACGTCAACATCCTGCCGCGCGATGACCGAGAGGCTGCGGAAGCCTGGGAGATCTACCGGCGCTTCATTCGCCGCGCTGTCGATTTGGGCGGCACGATTTCCGCCGAACACGGAATCGGAAAACTAAAACGCGATTATCTGCGCGAACTGTACGGCGACGCTCATCTGCGTGAAATGGCAGCGCTGAAGAGGGCATTCGACCCAGCGGGCATTCTTGGGCGCGGGAATATCTTTGAGGAAGAATACCTGTCCGTCGCCAGTTGTCAGTAGTTAGTTGTTAGTAGTACTACTGACCACTGACCACTGACTACTGACCACTGACCATGCCAATGTTCCGCTTCACCACTGCCGGCGAATCTCATGGACGCGCGCTCGTCGCGATCGTTGAAGGTCTGCCCGCAGGTCTGCCCATCGACGTCGAACTGGTTAATCACGAACTGTGGCGGCGGCAACAAGGATACGGCCGCGGCGCCCGCATGAAGATCGAGCAGGATCGAGTCGAAGTCCTCAGCGGGATCCGTCATGGTCTGACGCTCGGCTCGCCCGTCGCGCTCATGATTGAGAACAAGGATTGGGTGAATTGGCAGGAAGTGATGGCGACGGATGCGACTGAAATTGCACCGGAAAAATCGCGGCGCGTGAAACGCCCGCGTCCGGGCCACGCCGATCTGGCCGCCGGTTTGAAGCATGACGCGCATGATTTGCGAGACGTGCTCGAGCGCGCTTCGGCGCGGGAGACCGCCGCCCGCGTGGCGTGCGGCGCTGTCGCGAAGCAGTTGCTGGCGCAATTTGAGATCGAGATACGCAGTCATGTAATTCAACTGGGCGGCATTCCTGAGAAGCCACTCGAATTGAACTTCGCACAGATTGCCGCAGTGCCGGATGAGGCTCCGCTTCGTTGTGGTGATGCGGAAGCGCAACAGCGGATGATGGAGCTCATCGATCAAACAAAGAGCCAGGGCGACACGTTAGGTGGAATCTTTGAAGTCGTCGCGCGCGGGATCACTCCCGGTCTCGGCTCGCACACTTCGTGGGATTCGAAATTAGACGGACGGTTGGCGCAAGCGGTCATGTCGATTCATGCGGTGAAAGCCGTGGGAATTGGGGCTGGATTTGAAGCGAGTTCCCTTCCCGGCTCACAAGTGCACGATGAAATTTCTTACGACGACGACACCAGGCAATTCGCGCGCGGGACAAACCGCGCGGGCGGATTGGAAGGCGGAGTGACGAATGGCGAAGAGATTCGCGTCCGCGGATACTTGAAACCAATTTCAACTTTGCGCCGCGCGTTGCGTTCAGTCGACATCGATACCAAGCAGGAAGAGAAAGCCGCTTTCGAGCGTTCAGATATCACTGTGGTGCCGGCTGCCGGAGTCATCGGCGAAGCGATGGTCGCACTGACGCTGGCCGCTGTGATGCGCGAAAAATTCGGCGGCGACAGTTTGGGAGAGATGAAGAGAAACTTTGAGGGATATCGGGAGCAGCTGCACGCTTATTGATTAAGCCATGAGGTTAGAAAGCTCAATCGTGCCTGGCGTCGGTTCGTTTAGGCTAAAACTAATGCTGGCCGTACTGACGGGAACTATAGCTTTCATCGTCTCGCGGCTGGCTGGATGGCACTTCGGATTCGTTTGGTACATCACGGCAATGCTCGCGACAGTCGCTATGCTTCTCGTGTGGGCCGCCGTTGAGCTTTGGAAGGATTATGGTCCAAGGCGCAACTAGCGAAAGCCGGAACCTTCATCTAAAATCGATTTTCGATCGCCAACAAACCACAGGATACGCAGATTACGAATGGCCCTTCTGAAGATTGTTGCCTGGCCTGAGCCAGTGCTCACCACCCCCGCGGAACCAGTTACGAAATTCGACGCCGAGTTGAAGAAACTCGCTGAAGATATGTTCGAAACAATGTACGCAGCGCCCGGCGTCGGTTTGGCGGGAACGCAGGTCGGTTTGGCGCAGCGCTTGTTTGTGATGGATTGTTCGGGCGGCAAGAATCCTGCCGAGCGATACTTTATGGCGAATCCGCAAATCATCGTTCAGGAAGGCCAGCAGGACGGCGAGGAAGGATGTCTTTCGATTCCAGGGATCTATTCAAAAGTTCAGCGCAGTATGCGCGTGATTGCGCGCGGTCATGACTTGAACGGCAAAGAATACGAAATCGATGGGACTGAACTGACCGCGCGAGCGCTGCTGCACGAGACTGATCACTGCGACGGGATTCTTTACGTCAACCGAGTGACGCCGTTGAAGCGCGAACTGGTGCTGCGGAAAGTCAGAAAGCTGCAACGTAACGGAGAGTGGCCGAGTTAGTTACAGAACCGCGAATGGTAGTGAGCGGATCAAAGAGAGATCTGGAAAGGAACAACAGTGGCTACAGAATTTAAGAACGAACCATTTACTGATTTCAGCAAAGAAGAAAATGCCGCGGCGATGCGCGCGGCTCTGGATAAGGTCGCGGGCGAACTCGGACGCGAGTATCCGCTGGTGATTGGCGGCGAACGCATTAAGACCGGCGACACGCTCGACAGCATCAATCCCGCTAACCGGACACAGGTTATCGGCAAGTTTCATAAGGCCACGAAGGAACTCGCAAATAAAGCCGTCGAAAAAGCGGCCGAGACCTTCAAGACCTGGCGCAACGTTCCGGCGCCAGAGCGCGCTGACTTGCTGTTTCGCGTCGCGGCGTTGATGCGTGAGCGCAAGCACGACTTCTCAGCCTGGATGATCTACGAAGTCGCAAAGACGTGGCCCGAAGCCGATGGGGACACCGCCGAAGCGATCGACTTCCTCGAGTTCTATGCGCGCGAGATGTTGCGCTATGCCGGCAAGCACCCGCTGGTCGAACTGAAGGGCGAAGACAATCGGCTCGATTACATTCCGCTCGGGGTCGGCGCGATAATCCCGCCTTGGAATTTTCCCTGCGCGATCATGGCCGGGATGACTGCCGCGGCGATCGTTACGGGGAACACCGTGGTGTTGAAGCCTTCTTCTGACGCACCGGCAATTGCTTACAAATTTTTCGAGCTGCTTGAAGAGGCCGGTTTGCCGGCGGGCGTGGTCAACTTCATGACGGGTTCAGGGGCTGAAGTTGGAGACGTGGTGGTGGATCATCCGCAGACGCGCTTCATCGCGTTCACCGGATCGAAAGAAGTCGGGCTGCGCGTCAATGAACGCGCGGCGAAGGCCCAACCGGGTCAGCTTTGGATCAAGCGAGTCGTCGCGGAGATGGGCGGGAAGGACGCGATCATCGTGGCTGACGATGCGGACCTGGACGAAGCGGCCACCGGCGTCGTCCAGGCAGCCTTTGGTTTTCAGGGACAGAAGTGTTCGGCCTGCTCGCGCGCGATCATCGACGCGCGCGTGTACGACTCAATGGTCGAGAAGATTGCCGAAGGCACCGCGAAGATCAAAGTAGGCGCGCCCACCGATAATGCGACGAACATGAGCGCGGTCATTAACGAGAAGGCCTTCAAATCGATCAACGCCTACGTCGAAAAGGGCAAAGCGGAAGGCGGCCGCGTTGTGGCCGGAGGCGGTTCAGACGGTGAGCAGGGCTTCTTTATTGAGCCGACGGTGATCGCTGACGTCAAACCCGGCGACACGATCGAACAAGAGGAAATCTTCGGCCCGGTGCTCGCCGTGATCAAAGCGAACGATTATGACGACGCGCTGCGGATCGCTAATGATACGCAGTTCGGTTTGACGGGTGCGGTGTATTCAACTGACGAAGCGAAGCTCGATCGCGCCAAGAACGAGTTCCACGTCGGGAATCTTTACTTGAATCGCAAATGCACCGGCGCCCTGGTCGGCGTGCATCCCTTCGGTGGCTTCAACATGTCGGGCACTGACTCAAAGGCCGGCGGCCGCGATTATCTTTTGCTGTTCATGCAGGCAAAGCTCTCGTCTGAAAAAGTGGGCGCCACGCGGAAACGGGCGGAAGCAGGCACGGGGATCTAACTCGTCATTAGCGGAATGCGGGGGCAAGCCGCCCTTCCGGACCTTGAGGTAACTTAACTTGTGTTTGGCCTTAACAGGTTGAAAAGGCTCTCAACCATTACCGCCAAACGAAAGCTAATTAGTCTCAAGGTCAGGAAGGGTGGCTTGCCCCCGCTCTTTCTGTTCGTTCACCTTCACAGTAAAGTAACCGCCGATGCGCATCGTTTTCATGGGCACACCTGAGTCTGCGGTGCCGTCTCTGCGGCGGCTCGTCGATGACGGTCACGAGATCGTCGCTGTCTGGACGCAGCCGGACAAACCAGCGGGTCGCGGAAACAAGATTCATCAATCCCCCGTGAAAGAGTTTGCTGCCGCACACAATTTGCCCATCCATCAACCGCAAAAAATCAAGAATGATGAAGCGAAGCAGTTATTCGTTTCGCACCATGCCGACGCCGCGGTGGTTGTCGCTTATGGAAAGATTCTGCCGCCGGAGTTTCTCAGCGCGCCTAAACACGGGTGTATCAATGTGCACTTCTCGCTGCTACCAAAGTATCGAGGGGCCGCGCCGGTGAATTGGGCTATCGCCAAAGGCGAAGAACAAACAGGCGTAACGACGATGCAGATTATTGAGGAACTTGATGCCGGGCCGATTCTGCTGCAGAAGGCGACAGAGATTGGCGAGCGTGAGACTGCGCCCGAACTCATGACTCGACTTGCAGCCATGGGCGCGGAACTGATCAGTGAAACTCTCGCTAATCTCGGCAACATTGAGCCCCAGTCTCAAATAGATTCAGAAGCATCGTTCGCGCCGATGCTGAAACGCGAAGAAGGTTTGATCGACTGGTCAATGGATGCTTTTGAGATCGAGCGGCGCGTCCTTGGATTTCAGCCGTGGCCAAATGCCTATACATCTCTCGAGTCCCTCCGCCTGATTATTTGGAATGCGGTGCCGGAATGGATTGAACAATTGCAATTTCCCATCGGCCAGGTAATTGAGGCTAGCCGCGATCGCCTGGTCGTTGCTTGCGGTAATGGCACCGCGTTACGAGTGTTGGAAATCCAACCTCAAGGTTCGCGGCGCATGTCCGCGCGCGACTTCATCAATGGGAGCCAGTTGTCCGCTGGAACCAAACTCGGATAGACATTTATGGATGCGGCGAAAGTGCGAAGTGATTTTGACGAGATCGCCAGGTTGAGCGATCCGCACGATGAAGATACCGGCCGGTACGACGCTTTCCTGCTTACGCTAATCCCCGAAAACGCGAAAACAGTTCTCGACGTGGGCTGCGGCGCGGGCCGCCTCACCGCGCAAATCGCCACGCGGAACCGAGAAGTTGTGGGCATCGATCTCTCAACGGAAATGATTACGCGAGCGCGTCAGAAAGCTCGCGACGGGCTCTCGTTCATCTGCGATGACTTTCTCACCCACGATTTTCCATCCGACAAATTAGATTGCGTGATCACCGCGGCCGCACTGCATCACTTTCCCATCGACGAGGCTTTTACGCGTCTGCTCCGCTTACTTGCACCGGGCGGTCGATTGATAATTCATGACATGCGGGATGACTCAGGGATTCTCGATCATTTTCGATCGCGGTTTGCGCTCGCTCAGGTGGGAGTCGAGCGACTGCTGCGCACCGGGAACCCATGGCGACCGCGGGCAGTTCGCGCAGCATGGGAGCGTCACTGCGCCGGCGAAACGTACTTGACGCTGGCTGAGGCGCGGGCGATGGCGAATCGGTTAATGCCCGGTGCGCAGATTCATAATCATTGGCTGTGGCGGTACACGGTTGTGTGGGACAAGCGCGTTTAATCAAGGAAACTCGGCTTTGCCTCAAAAACTCCTCGCAACCAAAGCAGTCGTGGTTGTTTTCTCATTCACACCTCGCTTCAGCGAGGTGTGCTGCGGCGACAATTCACTGGGAAACCGTTTAAACGGTTTCCATTAGACGCGCGAATTCGTTTGTCACCTGGCTGAAGAAACTATGAAAGTCGGGTCTCCATGAGTGGTCTAAAATGTTGGTGCTAAGCCAACTAACGAGCTTACCCGCGAGGGATGGCTCATAGACCAAAACATAAAGGAGACCCGTGATGAAAATATTGGCA
>DATNEI010000167.1:0-11363 GCA_035606795.1 Pyrinomonadaceae bacterium | reverse complement strand
TGCCAATATTTTCATCACGGGTCTCCTTTATGTTTTGGTCTATGAGCCATCCCTCGCGGGTAAGCTCGTTAGTTGGCTTAGCACCAACATTTTAGACCACTCATGGAGACCCGACTTTCATAGTTTCTTCAGCCAGGTGACCAGCTCAGCTAATAAAAAAGGAGCCAACCGTTTCAACGGTTTCCGTCGTCGCGCCATTCCAATCCGTACCGTTGCACAAACTGCTCGTACTCTTCGGCAAACGTCTTCTTCCGGTGATGTTCTTCTTGACCGGCAATGTACTTCGCAACTCGCTCGACGTCTGATTGCGAAACCGAGAATGCGCCATAGCCACGCCCCCAAGCGAACTTGCCGCGAAGCATTTTCTGTTCGTTGATCCAATGTGATGAACTGCCTTTCAACAATTGAACCACTTGTTCGATAGTCAGATTGGTCGGCAGGTCAACAACTGCTTGCCATTCGAGATGCCGCCGCAATCTTCGAAGAAGCGTGCGTGTGATCGGCATTGAAGAAATTGATCTTCATGTAAATTCCTTTTGCACGCGAATATTCGATGAGATTAGTTGAAACTCTGGAAGCTGCATGTTTATCAAGCATTGGTTCACGGCGCAGTGTTTCCCAAATCAGGTGAAGCCAACAGCGAGAGTAAGAGTGTGTGGACATGGGAGAAGCTCCTTGGGAAGGTTTTAGCGAAACCGTTGAAACGGTTAACAGCAAAAATAAAGCCACCGTGGCACCCGGCTAAAGCCGTGTGAGAATGAGATGAACCCCTTTTAGTCAACGAGATCTCCTGTCGTTCCTAGGACCCTTTTATCGCCGTGTCTCCCCGTCTCCGCGTTTCCGCGTCTTGCTTTCTTCTCGCTTCTGCTCTTCGACGAACTTCTTTCGGTCGCGGTCGATCCAGCCTTCGAGATCCACCGCCGCCTTTTCCAGCTCATCGCTGTTCAGCAAGCCGCGGCGCAGGGCTTCGAAAAACGCGCGAGTGCGCACGTTGTAAGCCAGCTTTTCGTAAGCCTCGTGATCCGTGCCTTCGGGAATTGAAACGAAGAGTTTTTCGTAGAGGGTGGCGAGCCGGCTTTCGACGCCGCGCAGGCTCAGACTGCACTTGCGGGCGATGGCCCAGTTCGATAAACCAAGTGCGAGGTAGTAAAGGGCCTCGGCTTCGAACTCAGTCAGCAAGGGCCGCTTGAAAGAATCCTTGAAGGCCGGATCGATCATGTCCGCGCCGTCTTCCAGCACGGCGGCGACGAAACGCAGAAAGCGCGACTCGGGATTGTTCTTGTGAATGAAGCCATAGGCCGGCGGCGGATCGACCGACTTCACGATCTTGCGAATCTCGTTGATGTAAATCTCGTGGGGAAACTGTGTCCAGAAAATGATGCGGGCTTCGGGATAATCGCGCCAGATCGCCCGCGCGGCCTTCACGCCGGAAAGCTTCGGCATCTGAATGTCGAGGATACACACTTCCGGTTTATTTTTGAGTGCGAGCGAAACCGTCTCTTCCCCATCACCGGCTTCCAGCACCGGTGCGTGCGAAGGAAAGTCGCGCTCGAGAATCTCGCGCAGGTACGCGCGCTGCGCCACGTTGTCTTCAGCGATCAGAATGGACATTGACATGATTCTAACTTAATCCGGTTTTCGATACCGCATCTCAATTGAAGTGCCCTGGCATCTCTAATCGCCCGTCGTGATAGCTCGAAACTTACCCTTTTCGTAGACGTATGAAGTGCCGCCTTTCTCAAAGATACCAGCCAAAATAGCGTCATTGGCATAAGTGAAAAATGCCTGCATTTCAAAGTCGTAATCCCACTCTCCGCGTGGCATCACACAAAGATATGCGCCGTCTGGATCGATAATGTGCATCGTGAAATGGCTACCTTGTTGTAAGAAGACGACGAGATAAGTGGATTCAGCGCCTCCGTCAGGGTGGTTCTGCCGCTGACTAATGAGAACCGCATAATCTGGCGTTCCTTCGCCATCGAAGTCCCCGCAAACAAGGTCTGGTCTGGCAAAAGATGAAATCTCTTCTTTCAGGAAGCTTCTAATTTCATCTTCAACTGGTGCGTAGTCCCAACCAGGAAACCTTCGATCAAGAGCTGCGCTCATTTCCTTTGGCAAAGAGAGTTCTGTCGTCAGCCCAGGATCGCTTCTATACATGTATCGATACACGGGCTCTTCATTTAGACGGGCGCGCACTTTAGCTTTGATCTCTTGCTTGTCGTCAAACTGATACGCGCGATCATAAAACTCCCAACCACCTCTTTCGTCTCCTGCGTATATGAGACTCAATGTTACATCCAGTACCTTTCCGAGTTGGTCGCACTTGGTGCGCGGAGATTTGCTAATCTCTGCTTTCCTTCTTTCGATGTCTCTTAATAGGTAATCCTCGTGTAGCCTGTTCGCAGGAAAATACTTGTCCGCTCTGCGATCGTACTTAAAGACGATGGTCGGAGTAGGAATCTGCGATATTGCGAGCCTATCCTGGAGATCATAAAAGGCGCGCACACTCTCCAGAATTTCGTCGACGCCGTCGTTGTCTAGATCAATTGCGCTGAACGTTTCGTCTCCTACGCTCCATTCTCGGCTGCTATAAACGATGCGAAAGCGCGGAAACAGACTGACAACCCAATGTCTGCCTCCCTTCCAGATTGTTTGGCCAATTACCACTTGCCTGGTGGTTGTTCCAAGCAGAGTGAAAAGCCCAAACCTCGTTGTATTACCCATCGGATGATAAATATCGTTCTCGAACGTAGCGAGAAACTTACCCTTTCGTGAGAGAGCGGCGTAAGAAACCTCAAGCTCAGCAGGCCTTGGTTGTCCCGGTATCGAATAGTCATCGATGGTTATTTTCTTTTCACGGCGGGTTACGAAATAACCCTTGTAGGATAGTTTCTCGGTATCATCCAATTCCAGATCAAGCCGCCGCGGCTCCGGCCAAGTCCTCTCTCTGAAGGGAACGACGGGCTGCGCCAAGACGTGGTTTTCGCTGATGTTGGAATGCTTGGGTTGTTCGCGCGTAGCTCTTACGAATTGTACTGATACACAACTTAACGCGAACGTGATAAAGGAACAGGCTAATCGGAGAACGTACTTTCGCACATAGGCACTATTACGAGAGGAAGAATTCCTCTCAATGTGGCTCGCCACACTCGGGCATGCGGCTGTGACGCCTGGTTAATGGCAGTTTGATTGAGGTATTAATTCGCGGGTTTCGCCAGCAGCTTTATCTGTTTGTGAATGGCCTCGTCCAAAGCTGCGGCTTTCTCCAGAGTACTGCCGCTGATACGGAAACGAATGACGCCTTCGGGATCAAGTAATACGTAGGTGGGAAACACATTCACCCGAAAGGCGTGCTGGATCTTTCGGTCACGGTCGAGGTATTGCACCCAAACCATTTTTTCTCTGGCGATGAAATCCTTCCATTTATTTTCGTCGCCGTCAGAGCTGACGCTGATCATCACGAATGAATTGTCCTGCTCGTACTTTTTATTGAGTTCACGCAGACCGGGCACCGACTCTACGCAGGGCCCGCACCATGTGCCCCAAAAATCCAGTAGCACCACTTTGCCCTTCAGCTCATCGAGCGAAATGTATTCGCCGCCGGCGGTGGTAAGCGAGAAATCCGGCGCGAAGGGTTCACGCGTGCGCCGCGGGTTGTCGATCATCCTGCGTGCGTCTTCTGCGTTGTAAGCATCGGGCGCGAGTTTGACGAACTCTTTCAGTTCCGCGGCGCCTTCAGCGTCGCGACTCTGCTGCATCAACACGACGCCAAGGTTGTAATGGACATCCGGCGGCGCCGGCTTTAACGCGGCGGCCTGGCGGAACACACTCTCGGCTTCCTGCAGCTTTTTCTGGTCCTTGCCTTCCGACTGTTTCTGGATAGCAATGCCCTTCAGGTTGTAGGCCTGGGCTTGCATCGCCGGATCGTTGGCCGCGAGTTCAATCACCTTGTCGCAGGTTATAGCTACGGTCTTGTACGCTTCGAGCCCCATGTAGGCGTTGGCGATCTCGAAAAGTGCTTCCGGGGACGTCTGGCCTTTCAAGTCATTAGCACGTTTGAAAGCCTTCAGCGCGTCTTCGTACCGCCGGCCGCTCATGAACTTCCGTCCCGCAGCAATCAACTCGTCATAGCTCGACGCGTCAGCTTGTTGCGCGGAAACGCTGACTATTGCCCGCGCCAGCGATGCGGCTGTGCTGAGAAAGACAATGGCTAAACCGAGGACTAGTAACGATCTGCGGCAGAGTGTTCGTGAGAAAGTCATAGTGCCTGCATCTGCCAACATTGTAGGTCGGCAACGGTCAGAATCATACCGCAAACCGGCCGGCAAAACATTCTCAACAGCATGTGGTAAATCGGGCGGGTCGCGTCTATAATCCTGCTCCTCCCAAACTCGTTTGCTCGGAAATCGACGTGGGAATCTGATCTGGAGGTTAGGTATGTCAGAAGAAAAATGCCGAATCCTTTATGTTGACGATCATGACGACAGCGCCGAAATGCTCAAGCTCATTTTGACCGACGCGGATTATGAGGTTGAGACAGCGCGGAGTGTAGAACAAGCGCTGCAGCTGGCTGCGGACAGGGAATTTGATCTGTACGTCGTCGACAAACGTCTGCCCGATGGTTCCGGTCTCGAGTTACTGAAGAGACTGAAATTATTAACGCCCGGAGTGCCCAGCGTGGTCTACACCGGCGATGCTTACGAAGTTCATCGTCAGGAAGCGCTCGCCTCGGGCGCGACCGCTTACGTTCCCAAGCCTGACATCGAAAAGCTGATTGATACAGTCCACGGGTTCCTTGCCAAGCAAGGATGTGCTGCCGCTTGATGAGCCGCGCGCGGTCACCTGACGAAAGAGGATTCGAGCGATTTCGCCTGAAAAGAAAATAGGCCGTTATGAAATTCGCTCGAAGCTTGGCGAAGGCGGCATGGGTGAAGTCTACCTGGCGCACGACTCGCAATTGGATCGCCCCATCGCGCTAAAAATCCTGCCGGCCCAAATCGCCCTCGACCCACAACGGCTGCATCGCTTCTTGCAGGAATCACGCGCGGCAGCCTCTCTGTCCCATCCCAACATCGCTCACATTTATGAGATCGGCGAGGCTGAAGGTGCGCATTTCATCGCGATGGAGTATGTCGAAGGCACGCCGCTCGATAAAAAGATCGGTGGACGTCCGGTTCACATTAGCGAGCTATTGGACATCGCGATTCAAATCGCTGACGCACTCGACGAGGCACACGCGAAAGGCATCATCCATCGCGACATCAAGTCTTCGAACATAATGATCACGCCACGCGGGCGGGTGAAAGTGCTTGATTTTGGTTTAGCGAAGCTGGCTGCGGCGCCCGGCGTGACGGATCGAACTTCGGATAGTGAACTCGCCACGCGGGTAAAAACCTCTCCGGGCGTCGTGATGGGCACGGTGAATTACATGTCGCCCGAACAGGCCCTGGGCCGTGAAGTCGATCAGCGGAGCGACATCTTTTCTTTCGGTGTGGTGCTTTATGAAATGGCGACCGGGCGTCTGCCTTTCACCGGCGAGACGGTAACCGAGACGATCGACCGCATCGCCCATTCGCAACCCGAAGCGATCGCGCGCTTGAATTACAACGTGCCCGCGGAATTAGAGGTCGTCATCAAGAAAGCGCTGCGCAAAGACCGCGAAGAGCGCTATCAAACAATTCACGATGCCCTGGTGGATTTGCGTGAGTTGAAACGCGACCTCGATATCTCAGCGGGGCTGGAGCGCTCCACGCCTCCGTCTTCGCGGAGCGTGGAAATTCCAACTGTGATTTTTGACAGCTCGCCTTCCGCTCGATCAGGAATCGTTGCGCCCGCATCCACGACATCGGTGCCCACAGCACATCCCACGTCCAGCGCCGAGTACATCGCGACTGGAATCAAACGTAACAAGACGCTGGTCGCGCTTCTGGCGCTGGCGGCGATCATTGTCGGGGGCACTGTGATTTCGCTGGCCGCATTCGGAATCTGGAAATACGTGGTGAAGCAACCGACTGACGCAAAGCGATTGCCTGGCGCTCCTTCCACGTTCAAGATCACTCGCCTTACGTCAAACGGGAAAGCAATTGAAGCGGCCATTTCGCCGGACGGTAAATGGGTCGTCTATGCCGTGAAGGAAGGCAATCAACGCAGTCTGCACGTACGGCAAATCGCCACGACCAGCGACGTGCAGATCGTCGCGCCCGCAGAGATGCGCATCGGACGCCAGACATTCTCGGCCGACGGGAACTACTTGTTTTATAACGCGTTTGATGAAAATAACTCGGCCGGGGCGCTCTTTCAGGTGCCGTCACTCGGAGGCATTCCGCGCAAGATTATTTCCGATCTAATTAGTCCGGTCACTCTTTCTCCCGACGGAAACCGGATCGCAGTCATTCGCAACAACGAGTCTGTCTCGGGTGAAGATCAGTTAATTGTCGCGAATCGCGATGGCTCTGCGGAACAAAAACTAGCGGCTCGTCGCGCAGACAAGTGGTTCAACAGCGGTGGGTGCGGCTGGTCGCCGGATGCAAAAGTGATCGCCTGTCCGGGCGGTTCCTACACCGGCGGCTTTCACACATGCGTGGTCTTGATCGACGCAGCGAGCGGCGCCCAGACTGAATTGGGGCAGCAATCGTTTTCAGATATGGGCCGTGTTTCGTGGCTATCGGACGGTACCGGCGTGGTGGTGAACGCGTCAGCGAAGGACTCGCAATTGAATCAGCTTTGGTTGATCTCGTACCCGAGCGGTGAAGCGAGACGGATATCAAGCGATCTTAACGACTACTCCGGAACAAGTCTCACCGCTGACTCCAAAACATTAGCCACGGTCCAGAACGATGTGACGGCGAACATATGGACTGCGCCGATTGCGGATCCGGCGAGTGCGAAACAAATCACGACGGGAAAATTGGAAGGTACGAAGGGAGTGGCGTTCGCTCCTGACGGGCGGATCGTTTACACGGTCAATACGCAAGGAACCAACGACATCTGGATCATGAACGCCGATGGCACCAACCAACGGCCGCTAACCACGGATCCGCACGAAGATTACCTGCCGGCTGTAACCCCAGATGGCCGCTACGTCGTCTTTACTTCCGAACGCGGTGGGTTTCCCAGTTTGTGGCGAATGGATTTGGATGGCGGGAGTCTTAAACAACTGACGTCCGGGCAGGAAGATTACGCAGAGAATGTTTCACCGGATGGGCGCTGGGTTCTTTTTGATTCGTGGCGGTCGGGACGTAAGACGCCCTGGAAGATTTCAATCGACGGAGGCGAACCAACGCAGGTTATCGACAAGTTCACTGCCAGTCCGCAGTTGTCACCCGACGGCAAATGGATTGCGGCATATTTCCAGGACGAACAAGCCGGTTCGCCGTGGCGAATCATGATCGCGCCGCTTGACGGTAGTGCATCCATTAAGGTGATCGATCCCGTGGCGGCCCCAGACCGAATCGCCATCGATGTGGGAATAACGTGGGTCCCGGACGGACGCTCTATATGGTACGTAAACACGCGTGACGGCACTGCGAATCTTTACAGTCAGTCAATCGATGGTGGCGCGGCGAAGCAACTTACCAAATTCACCGACAATGGTGTCGGAATTTTCAATTTTTCTCGTGACGGTAAGACTATCGCTTTTATGCGCGGCACGATAAGAAGCGATGTCGTCCTGATTAGCGACTTCAGATAGCTCTCGAAGGAGAAACAAATGACATTCGCCCCTTTTCGGAAGCCCGAAACTTTCTTCGCTTCAGTTCTTGCCTTCGCGGTGCTAGCCATGGCGGCGCCATTGACGAGTCGAGCGCAGGACCGTGATTTTCAGCAGCCTACACCAACTCCGACTCCGCGAGTCGCAGCTTCGCCATCGCCTTCGGCTTCACCGGAAGCACGACAGCCCGGGCAGGAAGACGAAGGCCGCCCGCGCGATCCGATGTCGTCGCCAACTTTCAACGGGCTGCGATTTCGCTCGATTGGGCCGGCGTTTACTTCGGGCCGCGTGATTGGATTCGCGGTCGAGCCGAACAATCCTTCGCATTACTTCGTCGCCAGCGCGTCAGGCGGAGTTTGGAAGACCGTCAATGACGGCAACACCTGGACGCCGGTGTTTGATCGCGAAGGCTCCTATTCGATCGGCTGCATCGCGCTCGATCCGAAAAATCCGCTGACGGTTTGGGTGGGCACCGGCGAGAACAACAGCCAACGCAGCGTCTCGTACGGCAGCGGCGTTTACAAATCCGACGACGGCGGGAAGACGTGGCGGAATGTCGGGCTGAAAAACTCAGAACACATCGGTCGCATCGCAATCGATCCGAAGGACTCGAATATCGTTTACGTCGCAGCGCAGGGACCGCTCTGGGGGCCAGGCGGCGATCGCGGACTCTACAAGACGACCGACGGCGGCAAGACGTGGAATCAGGTCCTAAAGATTAGCGAGAACACCGGCGTCAGCGATGTTGAGATCGATCCGAACAATCCGGAAACGCTTTACGCAGCTTCATATCAACGACGCCGTCACATGTGGACGTTGATCGATGGGGGACCGGAAAGCGCAATCTACAAGTCGACTGATGCGGGCGCGACCTGGAACAAGGTGCGCGCGGGTTTGCCGACGAACGACATGGGGCGCATTGGTCTGGCGATCTCGCCGGTAGATTCGAATGTCATTTACGCGACGATTGAATCGGGCGATCGCAAAGGCGGAATCTTTCGCTCGAACGATCGCGGCGGCAGCTGGGAAAAACGCAACGACTTTGACGCGGGCGCGATGTATTACGGCCACGTCGTCGCCGATCCCAAAGACGTCGATCGGATCTACATCATGAACGTGTTTCTGATGGTCTCAGACGATGGTGGCCGCACGCTGCGCCGGCTCGGCGAGAAGTCCAAGCACGTCGACAATCACGAAATTTGGATCGATCCCGGCAACAACGAACATTATCTGGTGGGCTGCGATGGGGGCGTTTATGAAAGCTGGGACCGCGGCGCCAATTGGTATTTCAAAAACAACTTGCCGGTCACGCAGCTTTACGATGTGACCACCGATAACGCCACGCCGTTCTATAACGTGTTCGGGGGGGCGCAGGACAACTTTGCTTTTGGTGGTCCGTCACGCACCCGCAATGCATCGGGCATCGTGAACAGCGACTGGTGGGTGACGCAGGGTGGCGATGGATTTCGCACGCAAGTTGATCCCGAAGATCCGAACACGATTTACGCCGAACTTCAGACCGGAAATTTAGTGCGCGATGACAAGCCCACAGGTCAACGCATCGCCATCACGCCTGAAGTCGGCCGCAACGAAGATCCGCTCCGCTGGAACTGGGATTCCCCGTTTATCATCAGCCCGCATTCGCACACGCGCCTTTACTTCGCGGCCGACAAACTTTTCCGCAGCGACGATCGCGGCGATTCGTGGAAAGTGATCAGCGGTCAGCTCTCGCGCGGTCTCGATCGCGACAAGCTGGCGGTGATGGGCAAAGTCTGGAGCATGGATGCAGTCGCCAAGAACCAGTCGACGGCTTTCTTTGGCAATGCGTCGGCACTGGCTGAATCGCCCAAGAAAGAAGGACTGATTTATGTCGGCACCGATGACGGTTTGATTCAAATCACCGACGATGGCGGCAAGAATTGGCGCAAAGTGGAAAAGATTGGCGATGTGCCGGAACTCGCTTACGTCAGTCGCATCGTGGCGTCCGTTAACGATCCCAATACTGTCTACGTCGCGTTCGAGAATCATCAGAACGCCGACTTTAAACCTTATCTCTTCAAGAGCACTGACGCCGGTCGCACGTGGAGTTCGATTAAGAGCAACCTGCCCGCGAACCAGCCCGTGTGGGGCATCGCGGAAGACCACGTGAATCCCAATCTGCTTTTCGTTGGCACTGAGTATGGTTTGTTCTTCACCGTCGATGGCGGGCAGAAATGGATTCAGTTGCGGGGCGGCCTGCCGACGATTCAAGTGCGTGACATCACGATTCAGCGGCGCGAAAACGATCTCGTGCTTGGGACGTTTGGGCGAGGCTTTTACATCCTCGACAACTACACGCCGCTGCGCGCGGTCACGCCTGAGATGCTCAAGCAGGAAGCGGCACTCATGCCGGTCAAAGATGCGCTCATGTACATCCAGGCGCAGCCTATCGGCGGCCGCGGCAAATCTTTTCAGGGCGAATCGTTCTTCACCGCTGAGAATCCGCCCTTCGGCGCGACCTTCACTTACTATTTGAAAGAAGAGTTGAAGACGAAGAAGGCGAAGCGGCAGGAGGCTGAACGCGCGGCATCAAGAAGTGGTGCGCCGCCTCGCTTACCGAGCGGTGCGGAACTGAGCGCGGAAGAACAGGAAGAAGCGCCGGCGCTGATCCTCGTGATCACCGATTCGCAAGGCCGCGTCATTCGCAGACTGACGGGGCCAGTCACCGCGGGTTTTCAGCGCATTAATTGGGACCTGCGTTATCCCGCTTCATCTCTGCCGCCGCCGCCGAGCCCTGATGGCGAAGATCCTTTCGCGGATCCGCCCGGCGGTCCGCTGGTCATGCCGGGAACTTACAAAGTTTCAATGATGAAGCGGGTGGATGGCGTGACGACTCCGATCGGTCAGGCGCAGGAGTTTCAAGTCATCGTCGAAGGGCTCGATCGCATGTCGCCGGCTGATCGCATTGCGCTGGTCGAGTTTCAGCAGAAGGCGGCGCGACTGCAGCGCGCGGTGCAAGGCGCCACCCAAGCTGCGAATGCCTTGACGCCGCGTATGGTCGCGATTCGCCGCGCTTTGATTGAGACGCCAAACGCGCCGGAATCATTGCTGAACGACGCAGCCGCGCTGGAGAAACGCAAAAACGAAATTCTTCGCGCCTTGAGCGGTGATCAGGCGTTGCGACAACGCAACTTCAATCAGCCACCGTCGATCAATGAACGCGTTGGCAGCGTGGTCGGCGCGCAACGAATGTCGACGGCTCGTCCGACGCAGACGCAGATGGATCAGTACGCCGCGGCCGCCGCGGAATTCGAAGGCGTGCTCGCGCAACTGCGGCAACTGATCGAAGTCGATCTGCAAAAACTGGAGAAACAGATGGAAGCCGCCGGCGCGCCGTGGACGCCGGGGCGCATTCCGGAGTGGAAGGATCAGTAGAGTCGATAGAGTTGACGCCACATGTTGTTCGAATGGGATCCGAAGAAGGCTGGGGCGAATTTTGCGAAGCACGGAACCACCTTCGAAGAAGCATCTGAAATATTTGGAGATCCGTTGGCCGTTTCAATCAACGATCCCGATCACTCCACAGTTGAGGACCGATTTGTATCTACAGGTGTTTCAAGACGCGGCCAATTGCTGGTGGTGTCACATGTTTATCGAAGTGGTAGAATTCGGATAA
>DATNEI010000163.1:0-11742 GCA_035606795.1 Pyrinomonadaceae bacterium | reverse complement strand
CGCACCTTTACGCACGAACGCGGCAAAGCAACGGCCGAAGACGAGAAACTTTACCGCGCCGGAATCGATCCACTGATGGAAGAAGGAAAACTCGGCGCGGTGCTGGTGCAGTTTCCGTGGTCGTTCAAAAACGAGATGGAGGAGCGAAATTATCTGAATCAGCTCGTCGCGCGTTTCAAAGAATATCCTTTGGTCGTCGAGCTGCGGCACGAATCCTGGAACACTCCGCGTGTGCTGCAAACGCTGGAAGACCTCAATGTCGGTCTGTGCGACATCGACCAGCCGCTCTTTCAGAATTCGATCAAGCCGTCCGCGGAAGTGACTTCGGACATCGGCTACGTCCGTCTGCACGGGCGAAATTATCAGAATTGGTTTCGCGAAGAAGCCAACGTGGTGGAGCGTTACGATTATTTGTATGCGCCGGAAGAACTCGAGCCGTGGGTGAATCGCATCAAGGAAGTTGCCGCCAAAGCAAAGCAAACCTTTGTGATCACGAACAACCACGCACGCGGTCAAAGCCTGGCGAATGCGTTTGAGATACTGGCGCAGTTGGAAGAGGACAAAGTGCCGGGTCCAGCGAAGTTGATTGAAACGTATCCGCGGTTGGCGGAATCAGTCGAGCCGGATGATGAAGATGAGCAGGGGAAGTTATTTTGAAACATTAGTCCGCGCAGCGGACGACCGGAACTAGCCCAGCGATTCATCGCTGGGAAGACGATCTTGGAATAATTGGAAGCCCTGGAACGGGCGAAAGAAACCGCAATCCCAGCAACTATCCGGCGATATCTGTCGCCCGCTTCGCGGGCTAAAACAACCTTTTTAACTCTATCCCAGCACTAAAGTGCTGGGCTATTCTCGATGGTCCGCTGCGCGGACTCACTTCGCCAGCGGAAAGATCGGTTCAATATCCACCGGCACACTCTTCAACTTGTCGAGCGCGCTCTTCATCGGCGGCCGAATGTTCGCGTACTTGTCGAGAATCGCTGCAGCTTTTTTATAAGAACCTTCGGCTTCAATCGTCAGTAACTCATTCGTGAGCTTGCGCACGGCTTCGCGAATCTTTGACTCATCGACGCTGAATTTTCCGGTGCGTTCGTCGTACTTAATCCCGCCTTCGTCGGTGAAATAGTTGAATTGCATCGCCACGCCACGGCCGTGCGCCTCGTTAATGCCAAACCGCACCGACCGAAACATGCTGGCAAGATATGTGGTGTAGAGCGTGCGCTGCATCGTCTTCGGCACGACACCTTTATCAATCAAATACTGCAACGCCCAGAGACCAGTTACGTCAGCTTTCGCCTCTTCAATGGACGAATATTTATCCTTCAATTGCAGGCGCACCGTCGTAGCCTGACCATCGACGTTGATGTTGTGCGGCCCGAGGCCGTGCATCAGCTCATGCGTCAGGATGTGGGTGAAGAATGCCTCAAACGAAAGTTTGCTCTGGTCCGCCGCAGTCAGTACGACGCGCGAAATCGGAATAAGTGTCTTGTTGAACTTCGCATCCTGCACATTCTTCAACATGATGCGTTTCGAACCCTTCTCTTTTACGACCCGCTCGTCGTTCGGCAAATTGAACGCGGCCGTCTGCACGCCGTTGTTCCCTTCACCGGAACTAAACACCTCGTTGACGACGCGAATGGGTGAAGCCGCCCCCAATTTGGGGTTTCGATATTTCGGATCAAGCGGCAAATTGTTTTCGAGTTCCTGCAAGTACGAGCTGAACTTTTTCAGCTTGGCAGTTTCCGCATCGTCCCGCAGCGTCACGTAGGCTTCGAACGCGGCTTTGTAGCCAAACAATTCGTCCTCGTAGGTTTCGTACGGCCCAATCGTCACATCGATCGGCGAATCCAGATCCATCCAGGCGACGTCACTGTCGTAGTAGTCGTTGGAAGCAAAGGCCGCCGCCCGCTTGTTGAGAAAATCGCGCAACGTT
The DNA here is from genome assembly GCA_035606795.1 of Pyrinomonadaceae bacterium. GTDB lineage: Bacteria > Acidobacteriota > Blastocatellia > Pyrinomonadales > Pyrinomonadaceae > UBA11740. Next base: position 9,806 of record DATNEI010000163.1, on the reverse strand, counting down.
GCGTTCGTCGTCAGCGCCGCTGCTTCGCGCAAGAGCTTCGCTGCCGGTTCGAGGAACTCTCGATACTCTTCGCTGTACGGAACGGTCTGCAACTGGCTATTTGCATCACGCCGAATCGTGTAGAAGTAGCCAGTGGCTTTTTCCTTCTCCGCAGCGGAAAGAGAATTCAACCATGTGTTGAATTCGTCTTTCGTCATGCCTTCAGGATAGTAATTCGCGTAAGCAGGTTTCGCCGGAACGTCGTCGATGAAAGGATCGTTTTCGTCCAGCCGCGACCACGGACCATCGTTGATCAAGAAATAATGAAGCAGCATGCGGCCCACCGGCCTGCGATCAGCTTCCAACTTCGCGTGCAGGGCGTCATTGCCTGACCACACCTGACGCAGAAATAAAGGATCGAGCAGCTTGGCCGCGGCAATTATCTTTTGTAAGGCCTTCCGATCGTTCGGCGACAGGCGCGCCGTGTTAGCCGTCAGCACCGTGGGCGAAAAGCGCCGAATCTTCCCCGGCAACGAGCCGGGGTCGCTGGCTTTCACGTTTTGTGCGACCACAGTGGCGCTCGCAAATCCACAAACGAGAGCAAGGGCGACAAATTCTCTCAAGATCCTCATTGACGATTCCTTTCTTACAATGCCTGGCGATTCTTTAAAATCTTTACGAACGATCCCGAGCGCAGCTCCTCGTGCGTCAGGCTCGATAACTTCATGGCCTCTGCTTCGGTGAGGGCGCCGGAATTGATCGCCCGCAGGAAATAATTCAGCAGGCCCTGACCGGTCGCCGCATCGTCGAAGACGTCGCCGACCAAGGTTGCCTTCGCCGCCTTCTCGACGAAATTCCGAAGGCGCTCAGAAGCCGCGTCGAGGCTATCGAGAAAAAAAGCATAAACCGCAGCATACCGCGTCGGCAGTTGGGCTGGATGCAAATCCCACCCCTGATAAAAACCGCCGACCAGCGAATGTTGAATGTGATCGTAATGCAGCTTCCAGGCGCGATGAATGACTGCGCGGTTCTCGTCCATCTGATCCGGCGTCAGCGCTCCACCGTCCGTGGCGCGATGCGGGCCGACGGGCATGATGTTCGTCGCCCCATCGGAAAGCCAGATGCCGGTGCCGGCGTAGGAAACCTGCATCATCTGCTTCGCGAAGTCACAGGAGGGATGCATCATGTGTTGATGCGCGGCGGTGATCGAGCAACTGGCAGTGTAGTCGTAAGTGCCGAAGTGCGCGGCGAGGCATCGGCCCTGGGCTGCGGCCAGGAGCAGTGGCAGATTGATGCGGCCTTCACTATTGATGATCGACTGCGTCGTCTCGATCATCATTTCCATTTTTAGTGCACCGGTGGAGAGGTTTAATTTCTTCTCGAGCAAATCAAAAACCTGCGCCAGCGCAGTCACTTGTTCGGGCGAAGTGATTTTCGGCAGCGTAACTACAAAATTGTTCGGCAGCTGGCCGCCGGTTTTCTGCACCAGCGCCGAGACGAAAATGTCCAGCGTGCGCATGCTCCGCGCGCGCAACTCTTCATTGAACGGCTTGATGCGAATGCCGATGAATGGCGGCAGCGCGCCGGCCTCCATTCCCTTCGCAACTTCGAGGGCTGCCGATTCAGCATGGCCGTCTTCTTCCGCTTCGGGCCGATTGCCATAGCCATCTTCAAAATCAATGCGAAAATCTTCGACGGGTTCGCGCTTCAACTTCTCCTGTACACGCGTGTAGATCGTGTGGGCCAGCCACGCTGCTCTGTTCTCGCTCCGCACTGCTTCTGGATCCGTTTCCAGTCGATGCCGCAGCCCCGTCGCATAATCCAGCACGTCGGGTAAATCTCCTGACAGCGGCAGACCCAGCGCGAGCGCAAATACCACAAAGTCGGACGCGTTTTCTGCCAGAGCACGCTCGGCCACCTGACCCAGCCGTTTCGCAGTGTCCGCCCGAAACAGATGCGCGCCGCCATAAACCGTGTGCACGGGCTGACGCCGGCCAGTTTCGCCCGGATAATTCTGCGCGGCGGAAACATTTGCGTCGCGCAGGCCTTCAACCACAGGTTTCAGCAGATCTTCAGAAAGAGAAGGTTGCATGTACGGATTTGTCTCCCAGGAAAAGCTCGCAAGCCGGAATGCTTCTGACTTTATGACGAAAATGGACCTGCGGCAAACGCGGAAAGAAAGAGCGGCTATCGTCTCGCGGGCTTCAATTGCTCCTTCACCAAATAACAAACTTGCAACCAGCTATTCTTGCCACTGCAAGATTCATTACCATCAGTCGTAGTATATTGCCGGTTCTCATTTTTAGCTTGCAAGGATCGGTTTCGGAGCTTGATGATCGACGTCGCAGGCCCACCGAAGTTGTTTCGGCTCCGAGCAACTCTTGCTTCGCTAACAAAGCTCGCCCAAAGGCCGCCCCACTGAGTCGGGTTCATCTTTTCCCCTTACCCTGAAGTCCTTCACCGCAAACTTGTGCAGCAACGCCTGATTCGCAGGTGACGACGGAGCTTTGTTGAAATCTGCTACCACAGTTCGAGAAAGAGAAAGGTCTTTCTCAGGCGATCTGACGCAGCTGTGGTGGCGCACATCCAGATGAAGAATCGCCTGTGGCTTCATCTCCAGAAATTAGGAGGAGGTAGAGTTTCTATGAAAAGGATCAAGTTTTGTTTCGTAGCGTTGAGCATATTCGCTCTCGTCGGGCTTCCAGTGTCCACCATAGGTCGCGCAACGGCGGTTGAGCCTTCGCCGTACTCGCGTGAGTTCTCTTCGGTCAAGACTTCGCATTCGGCCCAGTCGCTTACTCCGCAAGTCAAGCTCAAAAAAGTTCGGAATGCCATTCCCAACCGCTACGTCGTGGTGCTGAACGACGATGTCGTTCCGAGCAACGCCTCATTTGGCGTGCGGCGGGCAAAAGTATCAGCCATAGCAAACGCGATGGCGCGGGCGCATGGCGGGAAGATTAGGTTTGTTTACCAGACGGCGCTCAACGGCTTTTCAATCGAATTGCCGAATGAAGCCGCCGCTCTAGCGATCAGTCAAAATCCACAAGTTAAGTTCGTCGAGCAGTGCGCAGTTGGCACCGTCGTCGATGTACAACCCAATCCGCCTTGGGGGCTCGATCGCATCGACGAGAGCGGTATTGATGGTCAATACATATACAACGCCACTGGCTCGGGCGTTACAGCTTATGTTCTGGACACCGGCATCAGGTCGACCCATGTTGATTTTGGCGGCCGGGCATCAGTCGCCGCGGATTTCGTTAACGAGTCCGGCTGTACCGGAGCAAATAACGACTGCATGTTTGTAGGTCACGGAACGCACGTCGCCGGAATTGTTGGCTCGAATACCTATGGCGTGGCAAAGGCCATTACTCTCCGATCAGTAAAGGTTTGCGACTCGAACGGTTTTTGCGACTCCGATGTGGTCGCAGCAGCGATTGATTGGCTCACACAAGATCACATCAATTCGGGCAACCTGGCAGTAGTGAACATCAGTCTGCGTTTCTTTGAGCGGATCACTAACCTTGACGACGCGGTGGTGAACTCAACGAATCAGGGAGTGACTATTGTTGTCGCCGCGGGAAACGAGTCCGGACAAAACGTCGAAAATTTTTCTCCGGCCGGAGTTCTTGAAGCAATCACGGTAGGGTCGTCCGACATTAACGATATGAGATCCAGTTTTTCAAACATCGGACAAACTTTGGATCTCTTCGCGCCCGGCTCTGACATCGTCTCGCTCATTAACACCGATGATTTTGGAACGAGGACTCTCTCCGGAACTTCGATGGCATCGCCGCATGTCGCGGGCGCAGTAGGTTTGTATCTTCAGGGCCGCAGCAGCATAACCAATTGTGGGGCTCACCCAATTCAGGGACCGTCAACGCCTTTGGGTGGCGCAATCTCCACGTGTGCTGACCGAGTTGCGCGATTCATGGACAGCAACACCAGGCTCAGTGTCCTCGGCGACGTTCCGTCGGGGACACCTAATCGTCTGTTGTATATCGGATCACTGCCGGCCCCGGCGAATCCAATCGACAACCAACGATTCTTCGTTTGGCAGCACTACGCGGATTTTGGCTTTGGTGACCCGGACGAAGGCGGACTGAATTTCTGGACGGGCAACATCACCGGCACGTGCGGCACCGGTTTCAATGACAATAACGGATGCACTCACACCAAGCGCATCGACGTGTCGCGCGCTTTTTGGGTCGCCGCCTACGGTTGGTTATTCACCCCTTCGTATGGGACGACGGACAATTACACTTTCTTACACCTTTGTTACGAGATTTATCTCCGCCGCTCCGTATCCGATGGCGACGGAGGTTTTCAGTTCTGGCTCAACGATCTAAACGGTTACGGTAATCCCGCGAATCAGGACGGGGTCAATCATTTAATCGACGCCTTCTTGAGTTCGACTGAATACCGTGAACGATTTGGGCAAGGATAGGAAGGAAGAAGAGTCGCTTTGCGCGCTCCCAGCGAGCACGCACAAACGAAAAAACAGCGTGTCAAGTTTGAGGTGGCACGCGTATCCTGCGCGTGAATTCACGGCCGGATGACCGTGCCACCGTTTCAAGCGAGGCCACCGCAAAAGAAAAAGGGCACGGCGGACCGTGCCCTCGATAGTTTCAGGTGATGAAGATCTAGGCGACGCCCACGGCTGCGCCGGGATAACTATGTCCCAGCTTGGCCTCGTCGCCTTCGGCGAGCGTGTTCACCAACTCATGATGAAAGTAATCGTGACGCGCAGCGACCGGCGGTGCCACACGTTTGTCGTACATCTGTCGTGAGCGATCGATGTCTTCGCGCAAACGTTCGTAGATATCACCCTGATTGCGCCCTTCGCTGACCTTCTGCTCGTTATAGAGTTTGATTTCCGACACCAGCAGTCGCGCAAATCGCCGCGCATCGTTGTGCAACGGCTTTTCGTCATCGCTAACCTCGACGGGCAGCTCAGCATCGCGATTACCCCATCGACGTGTGCTTCCCAAAGGCGTCGAGTATTGCGCACTGAAAACCGGCTGAGCAGGCTGCTCGATCGGCGCCGGCGCCGCGACTCGTGGCTCTTCGACTGCGGTAGGCGCTGCAACTGGCGCGGTTGCGACCGGTTCCGCTTCCATTGTCGGCGTGCTGTCGGCCGAGGGTTCCGCGACTGGCTCAGGTTGTGACTCGGGCGTGACTTCCGCTTCGACTTCTGGAGCTGCGGCAACGGCCTCCGCGGGTTCGGCCTCAACCTCGACATGTGCGGGTGCACCTTCGACCGCGGCCGGCTCAACTTGCGGAGTGTAGGTGGCCTCTTCGACTTGCGGCTCAACTGTTTCCGCAACGGCAGGCGCCGATTCAACTGCGCGAGGTTGAGTCGCCGGTTCCGGCGCACTGACTTGCGGCTGCGGATGCGCAGCACGCGCGCTTGAGACAAGCTCAACCGCGATGGCTGCAACTTGAGTCAACACTTCAAGAGCGTCTAACTGAATCGCATCGCGATGCGGCCAGGCCGAATCAGCGTACAGCACCGCGACAACTTTTCGGCGAACCACTAACGGCACGGTGGCGAGCTGCTGGGCTTTACCACCAAGTTGCTCGATCAAAGAACCGTCGTCAGCTCGCGTGCCCGAAGATGTTTCCGTCGCAGCTGTCCGCGCTGACTCGCTCACCACTGAGCTGCCGGCCAACGGCAACGCGACGCCCGACACTGGTTGCAAATCGTTTCGATTCGTCGCTTCAGCTTTATGCCACGCAATCGCCTGATCGCCTTTCACGACAAACAGCACCGCACGATCGGCAAACTGCGCGGCGTTTCTGATCAGCGCATTGAGCACGTCGCTTTGCGTCCGTTGGTTTCTAATGTCTTCAATCGCGCTTTTCAGCAGCGACAGATCAGGCGGAGCGGGCGGCGCCGGCGTCGCCCCGCTGAGTTTCTGCTCACGCGCGGCCTGAAGGTGCGCGGAGATTGCCGAGCCGAGGGGCGTGCTCTCCAACTGCCCCGTCGTAGCGCTTTCGCGCAGCCGGCCAAATGTGTCGTTGAATTCGGATTGCAGCCGCGCGAGGTCTTCGCTGATCGCGCGGAACCGGTCATCCAGGTGGGTCTCGATTGCTTTAAGTAGGCTGTTCTCTAATTCTTCACTCACGGTGGTGACGTCCTCCAAGTGGGCTCGGATCTGGGGCCAAGCCGCGAAGATCGATTATGGAGGTCGCCGCAAACAGGCGTCAAGCACCTTTTTTTCTGCGGCTTTGGCGGCAATTTGTCAGTAAGAGCGATTTACGCGGGCAATCCATTGCGCGCAATCCCCGACATGACCTCGCAAAAACGATCCAGTTCCCACAGCGTGGTGTAGACGTTTGGTGTGATTCGCAGCCCGGTAAATTCCGGGTGAACGATGGGCGTGGTGAAGATCCGGTGCTTGTCGAAGAGGTAGCTGCCGATTTTCCCCTGATCGAGACCTTCGATTTGCACATTCGCGATAGCGCACATCTGCTGCGGATCGAACGAGGTGTTAAAGCGGACTTTGGGGATGCCTTTGAGCCTATCCATCCAGTAACGTGAGAGATATCGCAGACGGGCTTCTTTGCGTTTTCCGCCAATCCCGTTGTGAAACAGGATCGATTCGCCGATGGCCAGTCTCGGTGCGGCCGAGTGCGTGCCAACCTCTTCGAACTTGCGAATGTCGGCTTGCTGTTTTTCTTCAGCGGCAAACAACGGCCAGACTTTGGCAATCTTGTCGCGCTTGATAAACATCAGGCCGGTGCCTTTCGGCGAATACAACCACTTGTGCAACGAGGTCGCGAAGTAATCGCAGTCGAGGTCGGGTTGTTTGAAATAAAACTGCGCAAACGAATGTGCGCCATCGACGACCGTCTCAAGTCCGTGACGACGCGCCATCTGGCAAACTGCTTTGACGGGCGTGATTTGTCCGGTGAGATTGATCTGATGCGCGATCTGCAGCAGGCGCGTGCGCGGCGTGATCGCGCGTTCGAACGCGGCGGTAATTTCGTTGATGTCCTTTGGCGGAACGGGAATCTGAATTAAGTTGAGCTTGATGCCTTCGCGTCGTTCGCGTTGACGAATCGTCGTCAGCATGCGCGGGTAATCCTGCGTCGTCGTGAGCACCTCGTCGCCCGATTTCAAATCCAAACCAAGCAGGAGTGTTTCGAGGCCTTCCGACGCACCGCGTGTGATCGCAATCTCCTCGCGGTCACAACCAAACAATTCGGCGAGGCCGGTGCGAATCGTTTCCGACTGCGGCTCGAGAATCTGCCACATCGTGTACGCAGTCGCGTCTTCCTGTTGCCAGATGTAGCGCACCAGCGCTTCGGTGACGATGCGGGGACTCGGACTGACGCCGCCGTTGTTCAAATTGATAATGCCGCGCGTAACACTGAAGGCGTTCTGAATTGTCGACCAATAGTCTTCATCCATCGCGGCCTGTTCGGGCGAAAGGTGCGCGATCGACTTCGTCGCCGCCTGCACGTCCTTCAAAAGCGCAGCGATAGTCGGCGAGGCAAGCGCAGCCAGGCCGAGCGACTTTCCGGCGAGCGAGAGGAAGTTGCGTCTGGGGAAACAGGTTGTGTTCATAGCTTAAAAGGAGCGCAGGCATCTTGCCTGCGGTGCGCCGGCATCTTGCCGGCGTTTTGAAGTTTGCCAAAAATGCGAGCAAGGATGCTCGCGAACCGCCGACAGGAGGTCGGCGCTCCATCAATGCGCGCCGACAGCAGCCGGCATCTCAACTTCGTAGCCCGCCTTGATCCATGCGCTGGTTCCGCCGCTGACATTTAAGAGATTGGTGAATCCCAGCGGCTGCAAAATACTCGTCGCCGCGCTCGAGCGATAACCGCCGGCGCAAATTACCGCCGTCGGCTTGGTAGCATCCAGTTCTAATGACGGGGCGTTGTCGGCGAGATTCGCCAGCGGCGCAGTCACGGCGCGCGGCGCGTGACCCGACTCGTATTCGCCGGGACGACGAACGTCGATTACTTGCAAGTCAGATCTCGACTCGATCAATTCTTTCAGCTCGGCGACGCTGATCTGCGGCAGAGTCATCACTTCGAGTCCCGCGGTCTGCCACGCATCGATGCCGCCGGCAAGATAACCCTTCACGTTTTCCAAGCCGACGCGCGCCAGGCGTGTCTGCGCTTCCTTCGCTTTCTCTTCCGACTCGGCCACGATAACAAGCGGCGTTTGCATTGGGATCAAAGTGCCCGCCCACGAAGCAAACTGTCCGCCCAGCCCTATGTTTAGCGAACCAGGCACGTGCGCGGCGCCAAAATCAGCAGCCGAGCGCACATCGAGAACCATTTCGCCCGGATGCGCACGCTGCGAAACTTCCGCCGGGGTCAGCGCCTGCAAAGTCGGCAACTCACTCAAAGGCGACGCTCCTGTGCGATTGATCTCTGCGTCTTTCGGAAAATACGCAGGAGCGGCCGGCAGGTCGTCAGTCATCATGCGCACAAATTCGTCTTTGCTCATCGGCTGCAACGCATAGTTGAACTGCCGCTGCTGGCCAATCGTCGATGAAGTTTCCGACGAAAGGTTTTTGCCGCACATCGAACCGGCGCCATGCGCGGGATAAACTTCGACCGCATCATCCAGCTTCAACAATTTGTTGTGCAGCGTGTCGTACATCATCGCGGCCATCGTTTGCGGCGTATAGCCTTTACCGCCTGCGAGGTCAGGCCGGCCCACGTCGCCAATGAATAGCGTGTCCCCAGTCAAAACTTTGGCGGCCTCATCCGCATCTTCAGTGTCAGTAACCAGCACACAAATACTCTCGGGCGTATGGCCCGGCGTTTCCATAATGCTGAGTTTCGCACCGCCAAGCTTCAGCTCGTCACTGTCTTTCACCGCGCGATGTGGAAAGGCCGCGCCCGCCTTTTCACCAAAGACGATCTCTGCGCCTGTGCGCGCCGCGAGTTCGCGATGCCCGCTCACGAAATCAGCGTGCAGATGCGTCTCGATGATGTACTTGATTTTCAGGTTTTGGGCCGCCGCTTCTTCGATGTACTGATCGACATCGCGCTGTGGATCGACGACCGCAGCTTCACCATCTGAGCCAATCAGGTAAGACGCGTGCGCGAGACATCCGAGATAGAATTGCTTGAAATACATTTGGAAACCCTCGAACTAAAAGCGGATTTTTTGGTCGGCGGGATTCTCTCGCAATTCCACACAGCGGGCAAGGGATTAGGGGAAGGACCGGGAGCTGATTCTCGCGCCATGAGAGCCGACTAATCCTGATTGTACCCGTAACCCACCGCGCCGTCGTCAGTGTCGAGCTTGATCTCCAACGTCCGTTGCGAGATCGCCAGAAAGACGCTGAGCCGCACGTCCATGCGCTGAATTCCCTCGGCAGTAATTCTGGCGCGATCGAAATCGAACATGGCCAGGGTGGCGAGTGTGTCGGAGAGCTGACTGGCGGCCGACGCGACGGGATTTTCGTTTGAGGTTACCAGTTCTCCATCTGCATAAAAATCATGTCCAAAGCCGTTCATGGTGACTGCGGCGGCGCTGACGTCGTTAAATTGATCGATTAGTGGATCGACGATCTGAAAAGCCCTGCCGACGTCATATCGTCCCAGGGTTGCGGCGATTTCCAGGAGCGACTGCATTTGCGCCAGGTCCTGCGCGCGTGACGATGTGGAAATGAGATTCTTTGCCTGCTCGATGTACTGAACCGCGAGCGACCTTTTCGTCTGTGGACCAATGTGATCGAGGATTTGCGTGATCAATGCGATGCGTTCAGACCCGGACTTGAAGTTACTTACCAGTCTCAGCGCCTCGTCGATGTGCCCTTTTTCTGCCGCGCTCGTCACCGCTTGCTGTTTTAGGTTATAGA
>DATNEI010000162.1:0-4776 GCA_035606795.1 Pyrinomonadaceae bacterium | reverse complement strand
AGCGGGATGAATACTTTCAGCAATCACGTTGATGCCGATACCCAGGACTACGGCTGTGCCGCCGGATGTTTCGACTGTCTCGGCAAGAATGCCGCCCAATTTTCGTTCGCCGACGAAAATGTCGTTCGGCCACTTGATGTCTATCGCCAACTCACCAGCCCGGGCGAGAGCGTCAGACACTGCGAGTGCGGCCGCCAGACTAATCAGGGGCCAGCAACTGGTTGCAAATGCAGGACGCAAGACGATACTGAAATAAAGGCCCGCGTCTTTTGGGGAATGCCAACTCCGATCCAGGCGCCCACGTCCGCGCGTCTGTTCGCGCCCAATGATGCAGAGCCCTTCAGCAGCTCCGGCTTTCGCCTGGCGCATCGCTTCCAGGTTTGTCGAATCGAGCGAATCGAACCGCAGAATCGTCGGGGTGAACATAGTCGGCCTTCATATCCCCCTCTCACTCTGGGAGAGGAAGAAACAGCGCAGCATAAACGAATCGCCCGAACGCTGCCAGCCAGGACTAGTAATGGGTAGTGTCCTGGTTTTTGCTCTTTCCTCTGCGCAGTCTCTGTGTCCTCTGCGTCTCAGCGGTGAATCAGCAGCCAATACGCTCACCGCAGAGACGCCGAGCACGCAGAGGTGGCGCAGAGAGTTGAGATTAGGACAGGACCCTAGTAGTGGTTCACTACAAGTTCAAGCTTTAGCTTGCTCCGGAAAGACAATCTAAAGATTGAACTCTGAACGCAAACTGAACCGGTACCCGGATTAGTCTTGCGTTCGTCACGCGTGACGGATAATCTCCGGCGCATTCTGTGGCTGAAGTGAGGAGGATGAACATGAAACACGTTGTCTATCTTTCCAGCATTCTTATTCTGGTTCTGTTTGCTGGTTGTCAAAAGTCTGCGAGTCCACAATTTCCGAATGGACGGATCGTCGACCTTTCGCACTCGTTCGACAGCCAGACGATTTATTGGCCTACTGAAGAAGGTTTCAAACTCGAGAAAGAGCACGACGGCGTCACTCCGCAGGGCTATTACTACGCCTCGAACAAATTCTGCGCGCCCGAACACGGCGGCACGCACATTGATGCGCCCAGGCACTTCGCAGTCAGTTCGAACGCCCTCGATCAGATTCCGCTCGACCAGTTGATCGGGAACGGAATTGTTATTGACGTCACCAGGCAGAGCGAAGCGAATCGGGATTATCTTGTCAGCCCCGATGATTTCGCGAACTGGGAAAAGCAGAACGGGCAGATTCCCAACGGGGCAATTATTCTTTTGCGGACAGGCTTTGCGAAGTACTGGCCTGATCGCGTGAAGTACATGGGCACTGACGAGCGCGGAGAAGGCGCGGTTGCGAAGCTGCACTTTCCCGGTCTCAGCCCCGAAGCCGCGCGTTGGCTTTCAACCAATCGTCAAATTAAGGCGATTGGGTTGGACACGCCAAGCATCGATTACGGCCAATCGACCACATTCGACACGCATCAGATTCTTTACGCGAAGAACATCCCGGCGTTTGAGAACGTGGGCGACATGAGCGCGCTGCCGGCGAAAGGCTTCTGGGTCATTGCGATGCCCATGAAGATTGGCGGCGGCAGTGGCGGACCACTGCGTATCGCCGCTATCCTTCCATAGGTTATTAACCACAAAGACACGAAGACACAAAGGAGATTAAATGTTTAATCCACTCCCACAGGAAACTGAACAATTGGCGAAGAGTGTCGTCGATGCGGCTTTCAAAGTTCACTCAACGCTCGGACCCGGCCTGCTTGAATCAGTCTACGAAGCGTGCCTTGCCCATGAGCTTCGACAACGAAAGATTGCGACAGAGACACAACTTGTAATTCCAATTGTTTATGAGGGCCTCCGACTCGAAGCTGGATTACGTATCGACATGCTGATCAAGAAACAGCTCTTGGTAGAAGTCAAAGCTGTCGACCAAATGAATCGCGTCTTTAAGGCGCAGATACTGACTTATCTGAAACTGACGGATTTAAGGCTGGGGTTGTTGATTAACTTCAATGTTCCGCTGATCAAGAATGGGATCGAGCGCATCATTCGTTAGACAAGCAATCATTGGCACAAAGCTCAACCTTCATTTTTTCTAGGCATCTTTGTGTCTTCGCGTCTTTGTGGTGAACCGGCCGTCGCAGCGTGGTTACGCGAGAAGGCTCAACCTTCATTTTTATAAGCATCTTTGTGTCTTTGTGTCTTTGTGGTGAAAAATTACCCCAGGAACCCACGGAACTTGGACGAACTCGCTTCATAGCCCGGGAAGATCGACTTGAAGTTGTTTGCGCCAAGATGCTTCTGAGCAATCTCGCCAAACACATCGCGAAAGTCCGTCGTCAACGCAAGGTCGCGCCCTTCGTAAAGCTGATCTGACTTCAGACCCGGCCACTGGCCGTAGACTTTTCCGCCGCGCACGCTGTTACCCACGACGAACATCGCGTTGGCGTGACCATGGTCGGTGCCGCGGTTACCGTTCTCGCGCGCGGTGCGGCCAAACTCCGACATGGTCAGAATCACGACGTCATCCATGCGCTGACCGAGATCTGTGTAGAGCGCAGCGATTGACTGACTGAATTGGCGCAGCAGATTGCCGAGTTGCCCCTGCTGATTCCCTTCATTCACGTGCGTGTCCCAGCCGCCAATGTCGGTGAATGCGACTTCCAGCCCAACCCCGGCTTTGATCAGTTGCGCGGTCTGCCGCAGCGCATTTGCAAACGGCGTATTTGGATAGGTCGCTCCATTTTCAGCTTTGTACTGGGCCGGATTGACTTGCTTCAGATAGTTGATCGCTTCGAACGTTTCCTTCCCGGTGCCGTGCAGTTGATCGCTCACAGCCTCGTCGTAGAGATCTTCAAAGCCGCCTTGAACTGATGCTGAACTCTGTCCGGCGCGAATTCGGAAGTCGGCAAGATTAGAGATCGCCAGGGTAGGTGCCCTACCCTGCATCGCCCGTGGCGTCTGTTGGGTCATCGAAACCGCGCGGAACAGAGATTTCTCGGAATCTGTTTTCGCTTGCAGATACCGGTTCAACCAGCCATCGCGCGTCGATTTCACCCCGGGCGTGCCTGATTCCATGTAGTCCTGCGCGTCAAAGTGCGAACGCGTGTTGTCGGGCGAACCTGACGCATGGACAATTGCGAGCCGCTTCGAATCCCATAAAGACTTAAACGACGCGAGCGACGGATGCAGACCAAAGAAACCGTCGAGGTTGATCGCGGCTTCCGCTCCACCATTCGGTTTTGGAACCGCGATGTTCGGCCGCATGTCGTAGTAAGCCGACTCGCCGAACGGAACCACGACGTTCAGGCCATCAACGGCGCCGCGCTGAAAGATCGCGATCAGCGTCTTGCGCTTCCCAGTCTTTTCCAGACTCTCGGCGAGCGCGCGTTTCAGAAAAGAAGGTGCGGCGGTCATCATCCCAAACGACGCCAACGCGATGCTGCCTGACTTGATGAAGAATCTTCTGTCCATTGCTCGTACCTCGCAGTTTCGAGTTTATAGTTTCAAGTTTCGAGTTGGCTTTAACGTCGAAACTCGAAACCCGAAACTCGAAACTGTTGCTATTGCCGTTGAAATTCCGGCGAGCCCAGAATCAATCCCGCAATCTTAACGATCGGGTTCTCGATCGTGGCGGGATTAACAGCGGCTACTTGCTGCTGCCGCTGTGGCGGCGGTTGCTGTTGCTGATTGCCGCCAAACCCGGGCAGGTTGCCGTTTTGGAAACCTGCTTCAAACGGGTTCTCCGGCGTTTTCGCCGATGCGGTTTGCGACGGCGGCATTGCCGGCATCGTAATCTGGTCGCCGATTTGTTTCAGCAGGCTTTCCCTCGTCCTGGCTGAAATCTCACCGCCGACAAAGAGAGTCACGAATCGATCCAGCAGCTTCTCTTTATTCATCGACTTATCGTCGCCGACGAATTGAGCCAGGTTTACCCGCGTGCCCGGCACGCGATTACTCACCAGCGCCAGCGCGAAGTTCATTCGTTCGAGCAAAGCGCCAGTGTTCACCCAATCTTCCGCCGAGTCCGAATAGCCGTTCGGAGTTTGAAATCCGTAAAGCGGCTGGCCCATGCGCGCAATCCACTGATGCAATCCGGGGCCGCCGTTGGTGTCAGCGCCCAGGGTGCGCACGGCGCTAATCGTCAGTTCGAACGGACGCTTGATCTTCGCGCGATAGGCGTCGGTTGAATTGAATTCAGGTGAAGCGAAAATCATCTGCAGCATTTCGCGAATGTCACCGTCAGACTTCATGTAAGTCTGGGCAACGCGATCCACCAGCGACGCCGGCGGATTATCGGAAACAAAGTGGCGCACCAGTTTCGTGGCGATGAATTTTGCCGTCGCCGGATGATGCGCCAGAATATCCAGCACCATCAGTCCATCTTTCACGCCTCCGCCGGCGGGAATCTTGTGGCCGAGCACGATCTTTTCACCGTCATCGTGCACGCGCGCGTTGAAATAAAACTTGCCGGCGTTTTCGCGCAGCATCTCGATGCGACGACCACCCCCACCGGTGATCTGCGCCGCTGCGGCCGCTGCGCCACGTGGTGCAAAGATGGTCCAGCCCGTGAAGCAACGCGCCACTTCCTGCACATCTTTCTGCGTGTAACCGCCATCGACCCCCAACGTATGCAGTTCCATCAACTCGCGCGCGTAGTTTTCGTTGATCCCGCGACGCTGTTGCTGTTGCGGCTGTTGCTGCTGCGGGTTGTTGCTCATTCGCAGGTTCGCCAAAGGACCGAGCGGCCGCTGTTGCTGTGGCGCGTTCGGCGAAA
>DATNEI010000161.1:0-5852 GCA_035606795.1 Pyrinomonadaceae bacterium | reverse complement strand
CCCGAATCGCAAACCTTTGCATGCGACTTGGAGACTGAGCGCGCAAATCTCCAAGGCGTCCTGCTCGGGACAACCACGCGCGCTGCCCGGATGCACGACCAGATAATCGACCCCAAGCGCAATCGCGCGCTCGACCTCTTCGCGAAACGAATCAATCGATTTCAGCAGAATGATTTCGTCGGCGGCGGCGAGATTAATCAAATAGTTTGCATGAATCAGAACTGGCGAGATTCTTGTTTGCTTGCGGGTATTGCGAAACAGAGCAATGGATTCATCGGTGAGCGCCTTCGCTTTCCAGCCACGTGGATTACGCGAGAAGAGTTGGACGGCGTCGCACCCGAGTTCCTCCGCGAGCAACAAACACTCGTGGAGACCATGTTTGATCGGCAGGTGCGCTCCAATTCTCGGTTTCCTTCGCTCTGTCATCAGAACGTTAACCACTAAGACACAAAGACACGAAGATCATTAACCATTTTTTCTCTTTGTGACTTCGTGTCTTTGTGGTGAAATCTATTTTCTAAGGACTTCTTCCATAACTCTCAGCATGTTCCCGCCCAGAATCTTGTCGATGGCGCTTTCCGGGTAGCCACGCCTCAAGAGTTCCTGCGTTAGGTTCGGGAGGTCGGCAACTGATTTCATGTCGGCCGGCACAGCTTGCACGCCGTCGAAGTCCGATCCTATGCCCACGTGATCGATCCCAACCAACTGCACGATGTGATCGATGTGATCGGCGATGCGCGAAACCGAAACCGGCGGCAGACGCTTCAGATACTCCTGCGCGCGCACTCGATCACGAGCCAGTTTCTTTTGCGCTGCGCTTCCCTGCTCTGCGGCCGAGGCACGTTCGACCAGCGGTGCGATCTCGGCATCTACATTCTTTTTCTTTTCGCTCCAACCCGGCTCGATGTGCTCCGGATAGAAGATCACATTAACCACGCCACCCGTTTTCGCGAGCGCAACGATCATGTCATCCGTCAGGTTGCGCGGCACGTTCGCAATCGCGCGACATGCGGAATGCGTCGCCACCACCGGCTTCGTCGAAGTATTCACGATGTCCCAAAATGTTTTGTCTGAGACATGCGAAACATCGACCATCATTCCCAAACGATTCATCTCGCGCACGACTTGCTTGCCGAAATCATTCAAGCCGCGCCTTTCGCCAATCGCATCGCCCGACGAACCCGCCCAGCTCGTGCTGACGCTCCACGCCGGTGACATGTAACGCACGCCCATGTCGTAGTAGCGCTTCACATTTTCAATTTTTTCATCGATGGCGTAACCGCCTTCAAGTCCCATGAGCGCTGCAATTTTTCCGCCTCCCTCGGCACGCCGCACGTCGTCCGCCGTGGTAGCAAGTTGCCAATTCTCGGGATGTTTCGCAGCCAGATCGCGAATCGCTTCAATCTGAACATCGGCGCGCTTCATGGCTGACGCGCCGCCGCCGCCAAACAACTGGGGCTCGACCCAGATCGAGAAAAACTGGGCGTCCAATCCGCCTCGCTTCGCGCGCGCAGCGTCCAGATGGCCATCACTCAGCTCCTGGTTGATATCCACATGCTCATCAATGATTCGCTGCACAGTGTCCGCATGCATATCGACAATGATGGCGTGGCGATGAATTGAAAGCGGATCAAACTGATAATTTGTTTGCGAAGTAGTTCCGGAATTGGTTTGCTGTTGATTGTTGCTCAAATGACCTCCGCAGTTAACGTCAATAAACACCAGGATGCCCGCCATCACGATCGACGCCGCAAGCCTTCGCGGGCGCCGCAGCACGGGAAATCGATGCTTGTTGGCACTCTTATGTGATTGCAAGTTCAGGCTGAATCGTACGGAGCGTAATTGCGATTATCAAGTACGGACGAGCCCCAGATGAGCACAGATCTTCACAGATCCAATCCAGTTTTTGATCGGTGTCGATCCGCGCCTATCTGTGGCTAATTCCCGTACTGTTTTCGGGCGCAACTCATCTTGCCAACGGCCTCAAATTTAGAGTATCGTGCTTTGTCAATACACCCTAATAAGCACGTCTCGCGGGTTCGAACTGCATTAGATCTCCAAAGGAGAACCACCATTCATGTATTCAAAGGGCGACACTAAGAAGGACGTGAGCACTCCGCGCATTTGTGACGTAGTTTGGCACGATGGCGAGTTCATCAAATGGAATGACGCGCGGGTGCACGTGATGTCGCACGTCCTGCACTACGGCTCCAGCGTTTTTGAAGGAATCCGTTGTTATGCCACCAAACGTGGCCCCGCGATTTTTCGCCTGCGCGAACATATGCAGCGCTTTCTGAATTCCGCGAAGGTCTTTCGCATGGATCATAAGTGGAGCGCCGACGACTTCTGTGACGCTGCCGTTGAGTTGGTAAGAAAAAGCGGTCTCGACCAGTGCTACATTCGCCCGATTCTCTTCCGGAGTTTGGATGAAGAGCGGCCGGCATTCGGGGTTAACCCTTTTCCGAACCCGCTGGCTTGCTACATTGGCGCGTGGGATTGGGGCAAGTATCTTGGCGATGAAGCAATCGAAAAAGGTGTCGATGTTTGCGTCTCAAGCTGGAACCGGCTGAGTCCGAATTCGCTGCCACCAATGGCAAAGAGCGGCGCAAACTACATGAATTCCCAGTTGATCAAAATGGAAGCTTTGGTCAACGGATTTGCCGAAGGCATCGCGCTCGACGATCGCGGCTACGTTTCCGAAGGTTCAGGCGAGAATATCTTTGTCGTGGCCAACGGGGTCGTGAATACGCCCCCGCTTTCTTCGTCAGTTCTGCCCGGGATCACGCGCGACAGCGTGATTCAGATTTGCAACGAACTCGGTTTGACGATTAAGGAACGCAGCATCCAACGCGCGGCCTTGTACGTGTCCGACGAGTTGTTCTTCAGCGGCACCGCGGCTGAGATCACTCCGATTCGTTCGGTCGATCGGATCACCATCGGCGATGGAAAGCGCGGCGAGATCACTGCGAAGATCCAAAAGATGTTTTTCGAGATCACCAAAGGCGAGCGTCCTGCGCCCGGGCCTTGGCTCACTTACGTGCGCGAGCAGGAAGAGCGTGCGGCGGACAAGCCCAAAGGCGCTGCGTCTGAGAACGGCCGTCGTCCGAAAACTAAAGCCGGTGAAGATGCGCGTCAACCGGAACTCGTGGCCAGGGCTGTCGGCCGGGCTAAATAGTTCACACCCGATATGGGAAATGAAAAGGCGGGATGTTCTCCCGCCTTTCTTATTTTAATCCGTGATCGCTGTGATGCCTTGCCCGCCGCATCACGGCCCAAAGCATTATCTATCTTCCGTTGACGCGATCCTTTGCGTCTTTCCCTGTTTGCGGCAACCGGCTGCAACGAACGCATAAGTCTCACGCCAACTCGCAAAGACCCAAAGAGACGCAAAGTGGGTCTAGGCATTTTCCGTTACGACATCAGCAACGTCCGGCTGTTTGGTTTCATTCTGTGCAGGTTTCTCGCCGAGGATGATCCGGATTTCATGGACATTTCCGTCATCTGCCAGGTTGATTTCGCTTTCGCGCCGGCCATCAATTTCCAGACTTGCAACGCCGCGGCTGAACGCGTGCGGATTCTCAACTTTGATTCGATAGGTGGTCTTTCCCCGGCGATAAGTGATTTCAAACTCGCGCCAGAATCGCGGGATGCAGGGATCGATCTGCAGTCGATCGCCCTTAAGCTTGAACCCCAGAATGTATTCAATCACCGCGCGATACATCCAGCCCGCCGATCCTGTGTACCATGTCCAACCACCGCGGCCCGTGTGCGGCGGCACCGCATAGACATCGCCCGGGGCGACGTAGGGTTCGACTTTATATTTGTGCAAGCCGGCGCGCGTCGAGGCGTGATTGATGGGATTCAATAAGCCGAACAGTTCACCGGCGCGATCACCGTCGCCCAGCAGCGCAAATGCAATCACCGTCCACAGCGCCGCGTGCGTATACTGCCCGCCGTTCTCACGCACACCCGGAACGTAGCCTTTGATATATCCCGGATCGAGTTTGCTTTTATCGAACGGCGGCGTGAACAGAATGATCAGTCCATCGCCTCGCCGGACCAGGTACTGCTCGACCGCGGCCATGGCGCGTTGCGCCCGGTACGATTCAGCGACGCCCGAGATTACTGCCCAGGTTTGGGCAATCGAATCGATGCGGCATTCATCATTTTGCGCAGAGCCCAACGGCGTGCCGTCGTCAAAATAGGCGCGCCGATACCAATCGCCATCCCAGGCTTTCTCGAGACCCTTGCGCAACTTTTCGAGATGGACCGCATAGGTTGAACGCCGCTGCTCAAATTGAGTTTCCGATCCAGTCGCTATCGCTCCGGGTTCTGATACTGAAATCAGCGGCGCAAAGTCCTGCAGGACAGTGCAGAGGAACCAGCCGAGCCAGACACTTTCACCCTTTCCGCCGACACCCACGCGATTCATGCCGTCATTCCAATCACCACATCCCATTAACGGCAGGCCGTGCTGGCCCAGTCTCAGACTTCGATCAATGGCTCGCGTGCAGTGTTCCAGAATCGTCCCGGACTCTGACGATTTATTCGGTTGAATGTACGCTTCGACTTGATCGTCCTTAAGCGGATCGGCTTCGAGGAAGGTAACCGGTTCGTCGAGCACCGATCGATCTGCGGTGACGTTGACGTAGTGCGCTACCACAAAGGGTAACCAAAGCAAGTCATCTGAAAAGCGTGTGCGCACGCCACGGCCTGTCGGCTCGTGCCACCAATGAAGCACATCGCCTTCTTTGAATTGTCTCGAGGCGGCGAGCAGGATCTGTTCGCGCACAACTTCGGGACGCGAATAGACGAGCGCCATTACATCCTGGAGTTGATCGCGAAAGCCGAAGGCGCCACTCGATTGATAGAAAGCCGACCGGCCACGCACGCGACACGCCAACACCTGGTACGGCAGCCATCGATTGACCAGCGTGTCGAGCGAAGCATC
Organism: Pyrinomonadaceae bacterium; assembly: GCA_035606795.1. Classification (GTDB taxonomy): domain Bacteria; phylum Acidobacteriota; class Blastocatellia; order Pyrinomonadales; family Pyrinomonadaceae; genus UBA11740. The sequence goes on along the minus strand of DATNEI010000161.1, from coordinate 901 downwards.
CGGGGTCTTGATTTCAATTGTGCTGAGCGTCCGGTCCCAGAAGTCCAGGACTTGCTCAAAGACCTCGTTAACTACCTGCGGATTGCGAAATCGCGAATTTATTTCCCGCGCCTGTTCAATGGAATCGGACTCGCCCAAAAGAAAAATCAGTTCGCGCGCTTCGCCGGGCTCCAACTCCATATTTGTTTGAATCGCGGCGCAGGGATCCAAACCGGCGCCGTCACGTCCACCAAGTCCGCTGCGCCGGAGCGCCGCAGGCTGCGTCAGCGAGCCGTTCCGGCCGATGAACTCTTTGCGATCGCAAGTCATCGTGAACCGGCGCTCGCTCGTGCCGACGAAGGCCACCGTGTTCGCAAATTCGTTGCTGTAGGAATTGCGCGCAAAGATCGCGCCTTGCTGCTCCTCGATGTCAGTCACAATTTGCGGCGCGGACGCCGGGCGATCCACGCCGAGCACCAACTCGACATAATTGGTAATCGACAGACGACGCTTCCGCTCGGTGCGATTGCGCAAGCGCAGCAGCGAAATTTTGACGGGCGCGTCCAGCGGCGCGAACAAAAGCAGTTCCTGTGAGATGCCGTGACTTGCATGTTCAAAAACCGTATATCCCTGACCATGCCGAATCGAGTATGGCGGGGCTTCGCGAATCGGCAGCGGCGTGGGTGTCCATGTCGCGCCTGAATCTTCATCACGCAAATAAATTATTTCGCCGGGGGGATCGCTCAGGACGTCGTTGGACCACGGCGTGAGACGGTTTTCGTGACTGTTCGTCGACCACGTAAAGCCCCCGCCCGTCTCCGTCACGAGAAAACCAAAGTCCGGATGATTAGCGACGACGTTGCACCACGGCGCCGGCGTCCACTGCCCTTCGCCCAGGGTCGTCACATATTCGCGGCCGCCG
>DATNEI010000128.1:0-11202 GCA_035606795.1 Pyrinomonadaceae bacterium | reverse complement strand
CGTCGGGCTGGGATTCTGAGTCGGCGTCGGGGTGGTCGTTGGAGAAGGCGTGGGAGAAGCGCCAGAACCGGGCGCGGGACTCGGATCAGTAATGAAGCCTCCCGGCGTTCCCGTATACGTCACCGGCGGCAGCGAAGCGTCGTGGAAAAACTGCGCGTCAAAAGTAACGTCGCCCGACCCGGTGACACCGACGCTGACCGTGTTTCGTCCGTTTGAAAAACCGAATGATTGTTCAGAGTTAATCCGACCGCGCCAATCAAAGGTAACGCCTTTGACCCCGGTGGTAAAACGGACGCCGGATTGCAAAGAAAAATTCTTCGTAATCAGGTTCCCGTCGCCATTGAAATCCATCGTGACGGCGAAAGTATTCTCATTAAGAGTCTCGACCGTCGCCCCACTATGACGGCGAACCGCGTCGCCGCGCGCCCTTTCAACATAAGCCGCAAATTCTCGAGCTGAACTCATCAGGCGGGCGTGCTCACGCGCACGACTGATACCAACGATTGCGAAGCCAGACACAATCATGGCGACTGCAAGCGTAATGACCATTTGAACTATGCTGAAACCACCGGCGTTGTTGAAGCGCGTTTTTTTCATAACCTTGCTGGCGACCTTTCGTCTCTTACTCGGCGGGTCACGAGGGACTCCGGCTCGACAACGTTTGGCAATGACTATGCCAGCTTTGAAGTGGGCGATTCTGTTGAGGAATCGACCGGCCCTGCCGAGAACTGTCAGGGCCGGCGTCACCTGAGGTGACAGCAAGTGGAAGTGCACTTCCTAATAGATCCTAAAGGCGTAGAGCCTTGAGCGGCGGTCAAAATTAAGAGAATTGGCATCTGGGATGGGCCTCGATAATTTGAAGTCGCACTTGTGTTATTGCCTTCTTGACCCTGATGTTGGGCGCGTGTTAGTTTGCGGCCTTGCCGGTTTTTTAGTTCGAAGAATTCCCTCCGCAGCAAGAGGTTCACTCACGAGTGTCTGCACCAGCAGTTGAATTGAAGCGCACGCCGCTGAACGCAGCGCATCGCCGGCTAGGCGGACGCATGGTCGAGTTCGGCGGGTGGGACATGCCCGTTCAGTATCCGGCCGGCACGGTGAGCGAACATCTGCGCACCCGCACTCACGCCGGCTTGTTCGATGTGTCCCACATGGGCGAGATCGATGTGCGCGGAACCGATGCTATCGCCTTCGTTAATCGCCTGACTTCTAATGACGCGTCAAAACTGGTTGACGGCCAGGCCCAATACTCAGCATTAACAACTGAAGCGGGAACGGTGATCGACGATCTGCTGGTTTACCGTTTAGCTGAAGATCATCTTCTGCTCGTCGTCAACGCGGGCACCACCGAGAAAGATTGGGAATGGATTAAGTCGCACCGGGCCGGGGAAAACGTGGAGCTGCGAAATGCGAGTGCCGAGTATTGCCAGATCGCTGTGCAAGGGCCTGACGCAATTTCGATTTTGCAAAAGCTGACTGAGACACCGCTCTCTGATATTAAGTATTACCACTTCGTCACCGGACGCGTGGACGCCGTTGAAGCGATCATTTCGCGCACGGGTTATACCGGCGAAGACGGTTTTGAAGTTTATGCGGCGCCCGAGAAAGCTGAACAACTTTGGAACAGGATCCTCGACGCCGGCAATTACGGCGCTGATGGCGGTGTCTTGCCTTGCGGTTTGGCGGCGCGAAATACCTTACGGCTCGAGGCGGGCATGTGTCTCTATGGTCACGAGATAACCGACGAGATCACCTTGCTGGAAGCGAACCTCGGTTGGATCACGAAACTAAACAAAGGCGATTTCATTGGCCGCGACGCGTTAGCCAAGCAAAAAGAAGAAGGTGTGACGCGGAAACTGGTCGGCTTCGAAGTCACTGACCGAGGCATTGCCCGCGACGAACAAGAAATTCTGGTGAACGGTGAGCGCGTAGGCCGCGTCACCTCCGGAAGTCCCGCACCTTTTTTGAAAAGGAATATCGGTATGGGTTACGTGCCTGCCGAATTGACAGCGGTGGGAACCGAACTGCAAATAGACGTACGCGGGCGAATGGTGGCAGCCCGGATCGTACCGCTGCCGTTTTACAAACGACCTAAGTAACATTTTTGGATTTCTGATTTTTGATTTCTGAATTGGACGGTTGAAACAGCTTGCGCTATAACCAAGGGTCGCAATCGCAAATCGGCAATCCCAAATCAAAAACGCTCAGGAGAATCAATGGCTAACGTTCCCGATAATCTTCATTACAGCAAAGACCACGAGTGGGTTCGCGTCGATGACGGCACAGCGATCATCGGCATCACCGATCACGCGCAGGAACAACTGGGCGATGTGGTCTACGTCGAGCTACCTAAACCAGGCGAATCTTTCGCGGCGCACGAATCGTTTGGCTCAGTTGAATCGGTCAAGGCAGTGTCGGAGATCTTCACGCCCATTTCCGGTGAAATCGCTGAAGTGAACGACTCGCTTAACGACGAGCCGGAAAAAGTAAATAAGGATCCTTACGGCGACGGCTGGATGATCAAAGTCAAGATGAGCTCTCCGGGCGAGGTCGACAGCCTGTTGACTGCCGCCGAGTACGAAGACTTTACGAAAGCCGAAGAGTAAACGCGTTGCGCTACATTCCTAACTCGCCTGACGAACGCGCCGAGATGTTGCAGCAAATCGGCGTCAGTTCCATGGAAAATTTGTTCGACTCAATCCCCGCAGATTTACGTCTGCGCAGGTCGTTGAATGTGCCGGACGCGCTTTCCGAATTGGAACTGCTGAAGAAATTCGACACGACGGCCACGCGCAATCCTGCCGCGAACCGCATCAGCTTTTTGGGAGCCGGCGCTTACGCTCACTACGTTCCCACGATCGTCGATCACCTGATTTCTCGCTCTGAGTTTTTCACCTCCTACACGCCTTACCAGCCTGAGATTTCTCAAGGAACGTTGCAGGCCATCTTTGAATTCCAGACGTTGGTGTGCCAGCTGACGGGAATGGACATCGCCAACGCGTCAATGTACGACGGCTCGACCGCAATGGCGGAAGCGGTGCTGATGGCTGAGCGCGTGACCCGCCGCACGAAAGTTCTCGCCTCGTCCGCAATCCATCCCGAGTATCTGGACGTCGCGCATACTTACGTTCAGCACGCGGGAATTGAATTGCAGCACTGCGCCTATTCACCGGAAGCGGGCACGACTTCACACGACTTAAGCAACCTTGATGAAAAGACCGCAGCCCTCGTAATCCAGTCTCCCAACTTTTTTGGTTGCATCGAGGATGTTCAGGCGCTGGCAGACAAAGCGCACGCGGTGGGCGCGCTGCTGATCGTGGTGGTCACTGAGGCGATGTCATTTGGCCTGCTGAAGTCGCCCGGCGCCTGCGGCGCAGATATCGTGGTCGCCGAAGGCCAATCCTTTGGCGTGCCGCTTTCGTTTGGCGGACCATATGTAGGCTTGTTTGCGACGCGCGAAAAATACGCGCGCCAGATTCCCGGCCGCCTCGTCGGCGAAGCGTTCGACACGAAGGGACGCCGCGGATTTGTGCTCACGTTGGCGACCCGCGAACAACACATCCGCCGCGAAAAGGCGACTTCGAACATCTGCACCAACGAAGGCTTGATTGCGCTGGCATCGACGGTCTACCTCGAGACAATGGGCCCGCGCGGTATCGAGGCCGTTGCGACGCAGTGCGCGCAGAAGGCCCATTACGCAGCGCGAAAGGTTTCAGAAATAGAAGGTTTTTCGCTGCCCTTCTCCGCGCCATTCTTTAATGAGTTCGTGGTGCGAGCGCCGGCCGATGCGAGCACACTTCTAAAAAAGCTGGCCAATGAAAAAGGCATCGACGGCGGTATCGCGCTGGCGCGCTATGACGCCAACCGGCCGAATGATTTCCTGGTTTGCGTGACCGAGACAAACACGCGCGAACAGATCGATAACTTGATTGATGGATTGAAATACTTAACCACGAAGACACAAAGACACGAAGCAGCTTAGTCATTTTTGTCTGTTCATTCCTTTGTGCCTTCGTGCCTTTGTGGTGAATCGCAATGATTACCAAAGTAACCACTCACATCAGTCCCAACGAGCGGCTTATCTTTGAGCGCTCGCAACCGGGACGCATGGGTTTCAGTCTGCCGCCGCTCGACGTTGACGAAGCGCCGCTCGACGAAATCATCCCGCGCGAATTTCAACGCGACGATAAACTCGCCGGCATGCCCGAAGTCACCGAAGTTGACGTCATCCGTCACTTCACACGCATCTCGACGTGGAATTACTCGATCGATCAGGGCATGTATCCGCTCGGCTCGTGCACGATGAAGTACAACTCGCGGCTCAACGAAAAGGTTGCGCGCATTGCTGGGTTCGCCAATCTGCATCCGCTTTCATCCGAAGAAGAAGCACAAGGTGCGCTGGAAGTTATCTATGAACTACAGCAGCATCTCGCCGAAATCACCGGACTGCCGGGCATATCTCTGCAGCCCGCCGCGGGCGCGCATGGCGAGATGACCGGCATCATGATCATTCGCGCGTTCATCGACGCACGCGATGGCAAGGAAAAATCAGCGCAACGACGCACCATGCTGATTCCTGATTCTGCGCATGGCACGAATCCGGCGTCGGCGCATCTGTCGGGTTTCACCGTCAAAACAATTAAGTCGACGGCTGAGGGGCTCACGGATCTGGATCACCTGCGCGAGTTGTGCGCGCACGGCGATGTCGCGGGCTTGATGCTGACTAATCCGAATACGCTGGGTTTGTTCGAACGAAACATTCGCGAGATTTGCGACATTGTTCACGACGCCGGTGGTTTGGTTTACATGGACGGCGCGAATATGAACGCGCTGGTGGGCGTCGCGCGGCCCGGCGACATGGGCGTCGACGTGATTCACCTGAATCTGCACAAGACGTTCTCAACTCCACATGGCGGCGGCGGTCCAGGTTCAGGGCCATGCTGCTGCACGAAGGAACTTGAACCGTTTTTGCCGGTGCCGCGAATTGTGGCACAGACTTCAGTCTCTGATGACGAGACGGATAATCACAGACTAAAGTCTGGGCCACTCAGATTGGATTTCGACTATCCGCAGTCCATCGGTCGCGTGAAGGCATTCTTCGGCAATTACGGCATGATGCTGCGCGCGCTCGCATACATTCTGACGCACGGCCGCGACGGACTGCGGGAAGCGACCGAAGCCGCGGTGCTGAACGCGCGTTATATCGCTAATGCTCTGGTCTCGGATTACGACAAACCGTTCGCGAGCGACCCGATGCATGAAGTCGTCTTTACCGACAAGCGACAGGCGCGCAAAGGCGCGCACACACTCGACATTGCCAAGCGCCTGATCGATTACGGATTTCATCCAATGACAATCTATTTTCCGTTAATCGTCTCAGGAGCAATGTTGATTGAACCAACTGAGTCTGTCGGTCGTTTGGAACTCGATCAATTCATCGATGCCATGCGGGCCATTGCGCAAGAGGCGCTCGAAGATCCTGAACTGTTGCTGAACGCTCCCCACTCGACCCGCATCGGGCGACTCGACGAAGCGACCGCGGCGCGCAAGCCGGTGCTGCGGTGGAAACCAAAAGAGTCTCACTCGACCGCTGCTCAATCCTAAACTTTCGGGCCATTGCGCTGGAATTAGAGACAAGCTAGCTGCGAGGAAGATGTCGCAACAACCCTGGACGGGAATTCAATCGGAACAACTTTCCACGCATCGCAGTTAACGTTCAATCTATGCACGCCAACAATTGTCATCGATGGGCGGGCTGAGAGGCGGGACTGGGGACTTCATACATTTCCCCTGGACATCGGTTTACATCATCTGCGGATCTTCTTCCGTTACCTTTTCTTCGATGTGGGTGAGGTTTCAATTAAGGTCGAGGTCAAACTCAAACAAGTTACTCGCATCGTTTACAAGGCACCATGGTTTCTTTTTTCTCCACCCTTAGTAACTGAGTTGCCACCGCAACGCTTTGGTAATGTTGACGCCGGGAACTAGTAATAGAATTCGATTTCGTGGTAACAAAAGACTGCCAGCAAGACAAAGCCGATCGCCTTATGTCGCAACAACAACCCTGGACCGGGATTCAAATCCAAACGAGTTTCTTTCCGTTGTCGTTCTTTCTTTACCTGTGCACGCCGACGATCATCATCGATGGGCAGGCGACGCAACGGTCATGGGGAACGCACAACTTTCCGACCACTGGCGGCATGCACAACGTGCGGATTTATTTCCGCTACCTGCTGATGGAAACGTGCGGCGATGCATCGATCAATGTAGTTGTCCAACCCAACTGCGTTCATCGCGTCGTCTTTGAAATGCCGCCCTGGATGTTTTCGGCAGGGGCAATTCGAGAATTGCCGCCTTATCGTTTTCAATAATCTGCAAGCTTTATGGATTCAAAGAATCAATTCAACTGCCCGGTCTGCAAGAATGTCGAACTCTTGCAAACCGAACTGGAGCCAAATCTTTCGTCCTACAATTGTCCGCAATGCGAAGGTCACTGGATTCGCGGCAAAGAATATTGGGACTGGATTGAAAAGCACGGGACCAGGTCCGCCGAGCGCGTACACGAATCAGAAAGTCTGTCGCTCGCCGAACCCGGCATTCCCGTCGATTGTCCCGAGTGCCGTTTCCGCATGGTGAAGTATCTGGTGGGCCGAGGCCTGGATTTCACCGTCGACCATTGCGCCGGTTGCAAAGGCATCTGGCTGGATCGCAACGAATGGGCAGCCCTGCGCAAACGAAACCTGCACGACAACCTGCACACTATGTTCACTGAATTCTGGCAAGCGGGTGCGATTCGCGAACAAAGAAAGAAGCGCATGCAGCAAATCTATCTTGACCGGTTTGGCGAAGATGATTATTCAGAGATTCGGCGAGTGCGGCATTGGCTCGACACGAAGACAAACCGCGAAGAGTTGATTGCTTATCTGATCGACAAAGAGCCGTACGACGTCTAGTCCGCAGTTTTAGGACTGAACTACGGTACCCTTCAAACAAACTCTTCCGTACAATCCCAGCTTGTAATCTTCAAAGGACCGGCAGCTAGAAGTATGGCACCTCTCATCGCAGCTCGTCTGACTCTGTCATCCCCGGAAAGACTCATTGCAACACATTCGTCAACGCCGGGGGTCCCGCATTCCCAACAACGCTCGACATAGATGTCATAATTTGCGAATGTTCCAACCTCTCGATCGTGCAAGATCAGTTGTTCTTCTCCGGCACGAAACTCCAGCCAGGTCTCTTTCGACACCCTCTCGGGATCATGTGATCCGGCCGGACCCCCGCGCACCTCGATCCCTTTGCCAAGTGGAAGCCGGGCAATCGCCCCGATTGCGAGGACCAGTTCTTGTTGGCGCAGCACGCTCATGCCAATTCCGCCTGCGCCCGTCCGAGAAACGTAGAGTTGGTCATCCGGACGAGCCACCTGTTGCGCGGCATCGCCAATGAAGAACGATGTGTTCCTGGACGAGGCACCATCCATTGTTGAGGCGACTAAGATGATACGGTCTTTCCAAAACCTAATTTTCGGGTTTTGTCCAACGAGACACTCCCGAGAACTACGACGGTTGTGTCCACGCAGCACAAGTTCGTCAGGTCGAAAACTGTCGCTGGTGAACTCTGCCTCGTAATCGAATGTGCCGGACGGGTGAATCATCGGGTCTGTTTCCCACGCGGATGAGTCAAGCGGATGCGGTTTTGTGTTCGGGGGTCAGGCTTCCCAGTCACCACCGCTTGCTTGCTGCGGTTGGGTGACTTCACCTTCACACGGCACCCTCATCAATGCCAGTCGCTCGACCGGTCGTCCATTCAACAAATGCTCTTCAATAATTTCCGCCACATCAGACGCGCGCACTTGGGCGTACCAGGTTCCGTCGGGATAAACCAAAACTGTCGGACCGATGGCGCAGAAACCGACTGAGGCGCATTCAGTCACGAGGATGCTGCCCTGCGGATTCTTGCCCTTGGCTTCTTTGCCAAAAAGGATTCCGCGCGCTTTCAGTTCACTTTCGAATGCATCGAGGACTTCGGCGCTGTCGCGCGCTGAACAGGATTTGCCGGTGCAGACGAAAACATGATGCCGAAGCGGCGCGGTTGCGACTGGCGCCAGCGCACGCAACTTCCCGGAATCTTTAATAAACTCGAACTCTGCCATGCCGCTATGCTAACACGAACAAAGAGGCGGCTTGCCCTCGCAAACTTTGAAGTGGCACTCGCATCTTGCGCGTGATTCGACGGGCGGGACACCCGTGCCACTTTGTCTAGCCATTTGGTTTAAGTTCTTTGCGTGCACCTGTTTTCATTGTAAGATTCGAATCGCACAGGCGACCGCTGACCGACCGCAGAGTTCCGGCGGAGACGGGTGGTGGGCGCCTGATTTAGTACACGGATGCAGACGTTTCGGAAAATAACTGAGCGCAAGTCCGACGGACTGGTAATTCACATCTCGTCGCTGAACGATCGCTCGACTGAAGTCGTGATGCGCGATCGGATCACTATCGGCGCCTCCGAAGAGTGCGATGTAAAGCTTCGTCTGCCTGAAGTTACAGCGAGCAAAGCGACCGGGCCGATCATCGAGTTGGCCCGGACAAACGGCGTCTATCGCATTGCCAGCTACGACTCTAATCTCGAAGTCACACTCAATAACCGGCCCGTCAGATCGAACAAAGCGATCGACGACGGCGACGAAATTTGGATAGGACCGGCCGGGCCTTCGATTCATTTCTTTCCCATTCAGGCCACGGCCGCGCTGGTACCCGGACGTCGTGGCGGCGCACACGTGGCGCCGTTCATCGAGCAGGCTGCAATGGAAGCCTCGGCGACTTCACGACGGGATGACGCAAAGATTTTCTTGCGCGAGTTCACTCGCGAGCTGGTCCGGGAAATCAATCCGAGCACCAAGATCATCGCCTTCGCAATTCTCATGGCGCTGGTTCTGGGATCGCTTTACATCGGTTTCGGTTTGGTAAACGAGCTGCGCCGCACGCGTCGCATCAACGACGACTTGCGCACGCAGACTGAAGCCGCCAAGGCTGAGCTGGAACGCACCAACAAACAACTGAAAGACCTCGACGAATCCAATCAACGAGTGATGAAGAGCCTGTCGCTGGCAGTGAAGCTGCGCGCGGATTATGGCAGCGGCGTCGCGCTGATTTATGGCTCGTACATGTTCGTTGAGTCCGGCACTGGCCGCCCGCTGCGCTACCCCGAGACCCAGGCGAATGAATCCGGCGCCAACGTTCAGTCCGGCACGGATTCCACTGCGCTCACGCCCGAAGGAAACGGCTCGGTCGCTGAATTCGATTTTGTCGGCACTGGTTTTCATGTCGGTAACGGCTACCTTTTGACCAATCGTCACGTGGTGCAACCGTGGCTGGCCGACGATCGCGCTCAAAGTTTGAACAGCACCGTCCGCGGCCAACCTCGTCTGCGCAAGCTGGTGGCGTACTTTCCGGACCAGGCGCAACCGGTAGTCTTGAAATTCAAACAAACATCAGCGCGCGACGATGTCGCCGTGTGCATGATCGACTCGAAAGATTTGCCGGACAAAGTGCCGGTGCTGCCGCTGGAACAGGATGGCCAGGAAGTCGTCGGCAACATGGTGGTGACGATGGGCTATCCGAACGGACCGGATCGGTTGCTGGCTTTGCTCGACGAGACGGAAGCCCGCAGCGTGCTCGCGCGTTACGGATCGGTGGAAGCTTCTCTGGGATATCTTGCTCAGACGAAGCATATTCAACCGTTGATGACGCAAGGGAACATCACCGACCTGAACACGCGCAAAATTGTTTATGACGCGCGCACGGGGGAAGGCGGATCCGGCGCGCCTTTGTTCGGACCATCGGGACGTGTCATCGGGATAACTTTCGCCGTCTTCACCGAAAATACTGCGTCAAATTTTGCGGTGCCGGTGCGGTATGCTTTGACTGTGCTGGAGAAATCGGGATGGACTGCGCCTGAAAATCCCGAGGAAGAGAAAGACGCAGCGAATTCTCAGACAAACGGTAGGCCGGGCACATAGCATCTAACTGGACTCAAGGCACATTCGTTGCTTGGAATTTGAGCAGCTTTTCCAATTCTCGTTAAAGCAGGAGCATTAGCACCCGAACCCGTCGGAACATTGTTTGACTTGGAGCGTTTTGGTACTGACGAGCGTTCAGCTAGCAGCATGAAAACTCGAGTGTGGCCCCTGAACATCGCTCCCCGCGTTCTGTTGCGCGGGTTAGCGCTGCTGACACTTCTTTCGGCCGGATGGAGCATCGCTGCGGCGCAGCCGGCGCCCGACACCAGCAGCTCTAAACCTCAGGCCGCAAAATTCAACCCTCCCGTTTCAGAACCCACCAGCGTCGCCGCGTCTGATTCAACTTCTAACTCGTCAGCATCTGCATTTCGCGTTGAGAAAGTGCCGATCGCAAACGGAGCTGAGTTACTGACTGTTTTCGCGCGCGTCGATGGCTTACGAGATACAGCGAAGCGTTCCACCGAAGTGCCGCTGGTAACTGTGCTGCGCGACACGCTCGGCGATGACAATCCGGAAAACGATCGACTGCGTTATGTCTGGATGCTGACGTACACGCAACCGTCGATGGCCAAGCGCATAGCCGCGGCTATTCCCTTTCTGTATCGCAGTGTCGGCAATAAGAAAAATGTTTCGGGACCGCCAAACCCAATTCTTAATTTGGCGCACGCGCAACGCGCCACCTGGAACAAGTTCTTTTGGTGGGGCGTGCAGAATGCTTTTCTCGACACCTACGGTTTGCCGCTGAAAGTCTCGACGCGGACTTATCGACAAAATTTACAGGACTACCAGAAGGCGCACGTGGCGCAGGCCCTTTCAATTCTCGGCACTTATCAAAACATCCAGCAGCACGCGCATGTGGAAAGCGAGTTCCTCGCCATGAGCACGCAGCCCGAGGCCACGCGCGTTGCTCTTGATGACACATCGACGCCGCTGATCGATTTGGCGCCGGCTTTTACCCCGGGCGAGATGCTCGAATTGCGCGCGCGTCTGCTGCTGTCGCAAAAAACTTTTGGCGGGTTGTACGGCCGGGACAAGTACGATGCGACGGTGGGAAAATACGTCGCCAAATCACTCGATTACAGCGGGCACAACTGGGAACTATTGCGGCAGCAAGCCGAAGCTGACGGTCTCTATTTTGAACCGTTGCTGATGCCTGACGGGACCGCGACGCACGCTATTCTCTGGGTGGC
>DATNEI010000124.1:0-44665 GCA_035606795.1 Pyrinomonadaceae bacterium | reverse complement strand
GAGCTTCATCAAGACATCGGAAGCGGTGCCGTCGCTCTCGGAAACCGCATAGCGCAACAACTCATCGACCGTTAGTTCGGCGCCGTTGGGATATTTATCGCGTATCGGGGAATGTGCCGCAGGTCCCACATAATCCGTTTTCATGATGCGCACTTTCTGGTCGAGCTTTAGCTTTCTATCATCAACTTGCTTCAGCACCGCCATGGCGATTGGAAACTTGTAGACACTCTGCATCGGAAAATGGTCTCGCGCATTGAGCGATGCGAGCGCCTCTTGGGTTTCTAAAACAACTGCATGAACCCCGACGCGGCCTTTGGCGAGCGATGCGATCTGGGTTAATTGAGGTTGAAGAGTGTCAGTCGTTTTAGGTACCTGACTGAGATTCTGGGTCGGAGCGTTGTGCAGGCTCTGCATTTCACGGTGTACGGATGCGCACGATAGCCCTATGGTGAATGAAAGGGCCAGGGCAAGTGCTCTGTGTTTTGCGATCATGCGGCGGATTATTCCACATTCTTCTCTCCGCGGATTTGTGGGTAGCCACAGCGATGATGTGAGCCGTAAATCTCGCCGGCTTTACATGAACTAACCACCCGCAAGCACCGTATTCGTAAAGAGCATTAGAGGCCACACACGACAATGAGGAGGCTATCAATGAACCCCAAACGAATGCTGACCGTCACGTCTCTGCTTTTGATTTTCCTGGTCATCGCTCACCTGGCGCAGGACGTCGCTTATGGATACGAGCCGGGCAATCTGCAAAACCTCATTGCCGTGCCCATCGCAGTCATCTGGTTGTATGGAACGCTGGTGCTCGCCGGACGACGATCGGGATACATCGTCATCATGCTCTTCTCGCTGTTCTCTTTGGTTGTGCCACTGGTCCACGCGCAGGGGAAAGGTTTTGGCCTGGCGAGTCGCATGGCGTATACCGGCGGACACTTCTTCTTCGTCTTTGGGCTTCTCGCGATCGGCGTGCTGGGCGCCTTCTCAGTTATCCTTTGCGTGCACGGACTGTGGAGTTTGCCATGGCGGCGTAAGCGAGAGGTTAGGAATTAGAATTCTCCGCCAAGCATGTCAGAACCCCGAGCGGTAGCGAGGTGGATCGATCATTCAACGTTGAGCATTGATTCGGTCGCATCCACCATCCCGCGCGGGCTGCCCGCGTGGGGACTCCGGTCCCTCTCGGTAGTGACACGTGGATACGCCCTCCCCTCACGGTCGGGCTAATGCCCCGAGCCTCAAATCCCGCCGCCGATCATCCGACACTTGCGGGAACCAGCAACTCGCCTTCAGCGTTTAAAAAGAGCACGCCCCTGAAAAAGTCTTGGGGCCCCGTTACTACTTGCGATAGCAACGAGGCCCTTGGATGAAAACATCGGTTCGGCTGCCTTGCGGCGGACGAAGATGCATCATCGACACTCCGCATCTTATCCACCTGGCGGCCGCACTTCAACCTTCGTCTGTCAGCGCCCGCACTGATTGATCCCCAGCAACGGCTGAGCGCTGAGCCAGCACACGGCAAAGGGGGTCACCATGTCTCGACGAATCACGCTCCGCTGCATTCTGTTTTTGTTTTCGACCGTCGCCCTCGCGCAAGGCCAACCGTCGAACTCTGCCAACAAATATTTCGAGCAGGGAACCGCGAAATACAATCGAGGCGATCTCGATCAAGCGATCGCCGACTTCACCAAAGCGATCGAAATCAGCTCGCAGCCCATACATCACAAGCGGAATGACGAGAGATTGCGGACGGCCGCAAACTCGTTCTCAAACACTGAAGACGAGCTGAGTAACATAACCATAATCGATCCGCTCACCGCGCTCGCTCTCAACGGTCGCGGTCTCGCCTGGTTGAAGAAGGGTCAGATTGAGCAAGCGCTGAATGATTTCGAGCGCGCGCTCAGGATTCGGCCTGGCCTCGTCGAGGCGTACGTAAATCGCGGCGGCGCGCGATATGCGCAAGGCGATAATGACGGCGCGTTGAGTGATTGGACCAAAGCGATCGAGATGAATTCGAAGTTGGCTGCTCCGTATGTCAACCGCGGAGCTGCGTTGCTGAAGACAGGAAAAGTCGATGCGGCGGTTGCCGATCTCGACAAAGCCATTGCGCTGGATTCTAAAGAGGCCAAAGCTTACGGCCACAGAGGATTTGCCTCGATCTTGCGGAACGATCTTGATGGGGCAATTGCCGACTTTGACGCGGCGATCAAATTGAATCCCCAACTGCCTTGGGTGTTTGAAGGACGCGGCTGCGTGGAGCTGGTTAGAGACGAACTCGAACAGGCGATCGCGGACTTTGATCAGGCAATCGCTTTGAATCCACAATTCGCTGTCGCGTACATGAAGCGCGGACTGGCTTTGCTGAACCAAGGAAGGGCAACTGAGGCGCTTAGAGATTTTGCACAAGCACAGACGCTCGATGCGAATCTTAAGGAGAGACTGGGTCCAATGATCGAGGCGGCGCGGAGCTCACCACCACAACGGATTAAAGTTACGGCGAATTAGATTGATGTCGCCGCTGGTGTCCTAAAGCCGGCTGCTTACTGCTTCCTACGCTTGAAATAATAAGCCGGATCGGTGGCCGGGCCGGCGACCGAAACCAGTTCCCAGCCGTTGGCGCCGAGTTTGTCGAGATGCTGTTCCAGAACGAATGCCTCACGAGCAAAGGGGACGTTTGGTTCTTTGCGCATGCGCGGATTGTTGGTTGGAGTTAAGTTGGTTGTGCTGGGACCCGCGACCGCCAGGTATTCCCACTGTTCGGCCGCCGTCGTGCTGCGCGACGCCGTTTCTTCCTGGCCTTTCGTTTTGACGCCCGCAAGCACGGCCAGCGCTAAGACCAAAATCACGACGAATTTCGACGCACGGATCAATGCTTTTTTCGTTTGACTCATGGAGTTCTACCTTTCGATTCTCTGAAAGCAAATGAAATAACGGCAAGCCCAAAGAGTCTTCTCATTGCGCTACTCCTCGAGCGGTGTCTTTAGCATGTTAGTACCATCGTGTCGAGATTTTTCCTCCCATCTCGGAGACCAGTTGTGCAAAAGACTTCTGCGCAAAGCTGCCGCCGATCCACAGATAGAACGCGGACGTCGCGCGCGCGAAAAAACCACAGGGCTGTTCGCCGCTAACGGCGCGTTGCCGACACGCGCTACAATCTCTCAAAACTAAAATCAAAGGGAGAACGAACATGGCGAAACGCACAGCAAGCGCGGTTTGGGAAGGCAATCTTCGCGAAGGTAAAGGAACGGTGAAGTTAGGCAGCGGAGCCTTTGAAGGTAATTACTCTTTCGTCTCAAGGTTTGAAGAAGGCGCCGGCACGAATCCGGAAGAGTTGATCGGCGCAGCGCACGCGGGATGTTTCTCGATGGCACTGGCGGCCGGGTTGACGAAGGCTGGTCACAATCCAAAGCGCATCAGCACTAACGCGAATGTTAGTCTGGAAAAGGTTGGGGAAGGATTCAAGATCACCACCATTGAACTCAACACTGAAGGTGAGGTGCCGGGAATAGATGAGCAGACTTTTCTCGATGCCGCCGAATCGGCAAAGAAGAATTGTCCGGTGTCACAGGCGCTCGCCGGAGTTGATATCAAACTCAATGCGAGGTTTGTGAAAAGCGCGGCAGCGTAATCAGGAGGCAGAAGGCGGAAGGCAGAAGGCGGAAGGCAGAAGGCGGAAGGCCGAAGGCGGAAGGCGGAAGGCAGAAGGCGGAAGGCGGAAGGCAGAAGGCCGAAGGCAGAAGGTTATCGCTGCTTCGGCTACTGACGAGTCGTTTCAGCTCAGTTCCGTCAAATTCAAAACAGGAGGTGTCGGAAAACAGGGACCACAGTTCCTTGGCACAGCGAATGCCCTCTCACATCATGCAATCCGAGTTTCGCGGTTTTACGCGTGAAATCGGCGGAAAATCGAACGGAGGAGAGTATGAAAAGAGTTCTTTCGGTCACCCTGTTAGCAATTTTTATTGCGACTAGTTTGACAATCTCACTTGAGGTTGTCAGCCCGAACACTTCAATCATTCCGACGGCTGCAGCGCAGACTACAGTGCGTCGTCGTCGCCACAAACGCAGCTTCTGGGCAAAGCACCGTGACAAGTTAACGGTGGCGGCCGGCACTGCGGTAGGCGCCGGGATCGGCGCGGGCGTGGGAAGTAAGAAGGCGGCCGCAATTGGCGCGGGCGTCGGCGCAGGCTCATCAGCGCTCTACACGTACAAGCTGAGGAAGCGTCATCGTCGCCACAGACGTTACTGAGAGCAGTGGGCGGAAAACAGAAGGCAGTAAGCGGAAGGCAGTAAGCGGTACGTAGTACGTAGTGCGCAGAATGGAGAGGTGGACTGTGCAATTGCATGATGTCCACTAATGATGCGCACTGCGCGAGCTAAGAACGCGAATGCCGCGAGTGATCCTCGCGGCATTTGTTTCTGAAACCACAACCCGACTGAAATCTGGCTGACATTAAGTTTGAATTGGGGGGTGCGCTTCTTGTGTCTAACTTTTAGAAACAAGGAGGCACCTATATTAACCAAACATCTACGTAGACTTGGCGGATTGATTTTGGCTGTGCTGCTGCTTCTTCCGAGTTTCGTGATTTTCCTGTCGAGCACGACGGCGCAGGCACAGCAGCGTGTGACCATCGTTCATCGCCCATTTGCC
Organism: Pyrinomonadaceae bacterium; assembly: GCA_035606795.1. Taxonomy (GTDB): domain Bacteria; phylum Acidobacteriota; class Blastocatellia; order Pyrinomonadales; family Pyrinomonadaceae; genus UBA11740. The sequence goes on along the minus strand of DATNEI010000124.1, from coordinate 40,017 downwards.
CCGTGGGGTTATCGGCGCCGAGCATATTACACCTTTGACAATTCGTCTGCGGCGACGAACCAAGGCTATAACGAGGGTCTGAAAACGGGTGAAAGCGATGCGAAACACCGGCGAAGCTACGATCCGCAACGCTCGCATTATTTCCAGGAAGCGAGCTTCGGTAACTTCGGTGAAGTCTATCGCTCTGGTTTCGTAAGAGGTTACGACGCCGGATTCCGTGCGTAGTGATTCGTTGCGACGAATGATCAGGGACATGCTCGGGCCTTGTTGCGGCATCCTGTTTCGGCGTTGCGGGGATAGGAGATGTAGACGCACGATATCGTGCCCGTTTCCGCTGGCCTAAATACGATTTCGTTCGATTTGGGGTGCGAGAAGCGGCCTACCCAATCGGCATGGCGATTGCCATATTCGCGGCGGAGGTTCGGAATATGAAATCAAATCATCTCAGTGGCAAGGTCGGGAGAATCATTGCGGTATTGTTTTTCCTCGTGAGCATCGGATTAGTGTCCAGCAGTTCAGTGCAGGCACAGTGGTGGCCGCAGAATCAGAATCGCGACCGGGACTACCGGCGCGACCGAGATCGTGATGACGATTATAACCGGCGCCGAAACGATGATTGGCGTCGACGCAATGGCGGTTACGGCAACGTGAATCAGATGGCGGCGAATCAGGGCTACCAGGACGGTCTCTATACCGGACAGAATGACGCCCAGCGCGGCCAGAACTACAATCCGCAAAGGTCTCACTTCTATCGCAACGGACATGGTGACAACGGGCAATATGGAAACAATGGCCGTTACAACAACGGTTACCAGTACCAAGCAGCCTATCGGCAGGGATTCCTGCAAGGTTACGATCAGGGCTTCCGTCAGTACGGCGGTTACAATCGCAATCGCCGCAGCAACGGGAACTACAGTCGTTGGCCGTTTCCGTGGTAAGTAAACCGACTAAGCTAATCAAACAACCGACTAAGCTAATCAAACAAAGAGAGGCGACGTTCCCCAGGCGTCGCTTCTTTTTTTTAGTCGAATTTCACGCACAACATCGACACCGATCCGCCGTCGAAGCCTTCGACCGGAAAACTTATGACATCACCTGAATTGCACGTGCCCAGAACATAGAGCAGCGGTAGATAGTGTTCCGCTGTGGGAACGGAGAGGACGGCATCGCGACCCAACGATTCATAGTTGACCAGGGACTCGTGATCACGACTCGTTAGTAGCGCTCGCGCGCGAGTTTCGAAGCGCACAGCCCAATCGAATGGTTCGACATGGTGCGCGCCCCAGGCGTAAGTGTGCAGATTGTGAACGAGGTTGCCGCTGCCAATAATTAACACTCCTTCGTTGCGCAGAGGTGCGAGTCGCTTGCCCAGTTCGTAATGGAAGGCGGGTGGTTGAGTCTCGTCGATGCTAAGTTGCAGTACCGGAATATCAGCTTCAGGGAAAACATGACAGAGAATTGACCACGTTCCATGATCCAATCCCCATCTTTGATCCATAGAGACGGAAGTTGGCGCGAGTAGTTGTTCGACACGTTGCGCAAGCTCGGGACTTCCCGGCGCCGGATACTCAACTTCGTAAAGTTGGCGCGGGAACCCGCCGAAATCGTGAATCGTGCGCGGCTTCACCATCGCCGTCACCGCAGTTTCGGGAATGTACCAGTGCGCCGACACGCACAAGACCGCCTTCGGTTTGTTCATCGACCGGCCAATCGCCGACCAGCTTTGCGTGAACCCATTCTGCTGCAACGCATTCAAAGGGTTACCGTGACCGAAGAAGATTGCCGGCAGGCGGTTCATCAAAAGTGATTCTAGTATTTGCATAAGGGATTCAGAAATCTCGGGCCATCAGCAAGAGGCATGATCGTGGTGTTTTCGTAGAACAACTTTGACCACCTCGGCGTACAATGTCCCGGGTGCACCTGAATGTTTTGTCCTCAATGCGCAACCGAATCAGCGCCTGACTTAAAATTCTGTCGCACATGCGGCGCGAATCTGCGCGTCATCGGCAAAGCGGTGACGCTCAGTGAAGCCATCGCGCGCAGTGACAGTGTCCCCGCCAAAGTCAAAGACCTCGTCAAGAATCTGAAGCTCGAAAGGGTCACCGATGAGGTGGCCCGCGCGATGGAGAAGATGAACCAGGAGATCGTTCACACCGCATCCGATCATCGTGAGTGGGTTCAAGCCAAGACTCGCGACCAGATTCGACATGAAATGCGCCGGCGTCGAAAAGAGAAGACTGCCGAACAGCGTCGCGAGCGTTATTTGACCAGGGGTTTTGTCACCATGTTTTCAGGAATTGGCTTGGGAGCCTTTCTCTATTTCCTGGGCCACAGCGTGGTGCTACATCTTTCACCTGACGACATCCAGAAGATTCCATTCGACCTTTACTCGTTGCTACATGTTCTGTGGCTGGTCGGACTCATCCCGGCGCTAGCGGGCTTCGGTCGGATCCTGGCCGGCCTGTCGATTCGGCGTGAGCGCCAGAGCGAAATAGGGACGGCTGAGGAACAGCCCCGGCGACTGGGCGAACCAACAGAGACGCCTTACGTTCCGCCGAAGACATCTGCCATGCGACCCGATGATGAAGTCACCGTGTTTGCGGCAAGACAACCTCCTGAGAGCGTGACTGATCGCACTACGAACATCCTCGAACACCACATTCAAACGCGCCAAACTGATGAGATAAATTAGTCAGCCTCCGGCCTCGGTCTTAACTGATTATGCTGTCGCGGGCCGTGACTTGGTTGTACAATTCGCCACCGATAGTCGCCAGTCTTTCCCCTTTTCACTCGCGTGAATTACCGGCGCGCACAAGGAGACGGAAAACATGCAAAGACTTTTCCCGATCGAGAAAACAACCACCGTTGGTTTGTCGTTATGCCTTGCATTCGGACTGCTTGTCTTGTTGACGACGCGCGTGCAGGGACAGCGTTCGCGCAATGAAAGCGGTTCGCACTCAAGCGGGAGTAGCGGCTCCGGTCGCAGCGGTGGTTCATCCAGTAGCTCATCGAGCACGCGATCAAGCGGCAGCAGCACTCCAGCGAGCAGTTCCGGCTCGAGTCGCCGCAGCGGCGGTGGTCGCAGCTCGGGCGGCAATGGAAGCGGCAGTTCGAATCGTGGCAATGGTTCTTCGGGCTCGAGCAGCAGCAGTAATTCACGTAGTTCGACCACCGGTAATAATCGGAGCCGCGACCGACGCCCGAATGACGACACGGATCGAACGAATGCCGAAGGACGGCCGAGAACTGAAGTTAATTCTTCGACTGATCGAGATCGAAATCGAAACCGCAACCGTTCCAGTGACACGGGTGCCACTACGTTGAGCGAGAACCGCGGTCGCGATCGGAACCGCTCCGGTGATGAAAACAGAATCGCAGATCGCGACCGAGATCGAGATCGCGGCGGCGACGACCGTGGCCGGCATCATCGGCACGGCTATGATCGACGTCGCGACGGCGATCACCGCGACTGGTGCCGCCATGAATACGAATGGGGACGCCGGGCATGGGTGTCGCGACCTTATCTCTATGCCAATTATGGGAACTATCAATACAGTTCCAACGCTTACGACAACGGTTATAACGATGGAGTGGTTACCGGAGCCAGCGATGCCCACCGCGGACAAACCTACGATCCTGAGCGCTCGCACTTTTTCAAACATGCGGGCGGCGGATTCCTGTCGATCTTCGGCCATCGTGAGTCATACAGCGCGGCTTATCGCGATGGCTTTTTGCGAGGTTACGAGGAGGGGTTCCAGAATTGGGAAAAATATTTTTCGAGCGGACAGTTTCGCCGGTAGCTGAACAGTGAGCTTTCGAAATTCGCGGTGGCACACCGCCGCAAAGTCTGCGACAATGGCAACTGGGACGATTTTGTCCGAATCAGAATATCCAGATGGATTACACAACCAGAGAATTACTGAAGCGTTACGCAAAATTGGCGTCAGGGCAGCCGTTCGCGCCGGTTTTGCTGAATATCCTTGTGACCTCGGTCTGCGACATGCGCTGCACGCATTGCTTCTTCACGGATGAACTCGACGATCGTCCGCGCAAGAAGCTGCAGATGAAGACGCAGGAAATCGATCGCATCGCGCAGACACTTGGCGGCAACCTGGGCGTCTTGATTCTGGCGGGCGGCGAACCGTTCACGCGCAAGGATCTGCCGGAGATCGTCAGCTCGTTCTATCGGCACAACAACCTCGAATCGGTTTACCTGATGTCGAACGGACAGATTCAGAAACGGATTTTTCCCGATGTCACACGCATCCTCGAAGAGTGTCCCAACCTCAATGTGACGGTGGCGATGGGCATCGACGGACTGCAGGAACAGCATGACAAGATTCGCCAGAAGCCGGGCTCGTGGTCGATTGCGATCGAAACGGCGCGCGAGTTGAAGGCGATGAAGAAACAGTATCCGCAGCTCGATCTGCAAACGTGCACCTGCTTTATGCATTCGAACCAGGACACGATCTTTGAGTGGTACGATTTCCTCAAACACGATTTGAAGCCTGACAAAGTGAATTTCAATTACATTCGTCCACCTTCAGCAGATCCGATTGAACTCGAAATCGATCACACGCGGTACGCGAAGTTGGCGCAGATGATTGACGACGATTCGCGGCACGCGGCGATCAAAAACAGTTACGGCGGCAAGGCCGGCTTCTTCAAGGCCGCGATCGACATCTATATGCACGGCTTGATCGCGAAGACTCAGGAGACGCAGCAAGCGCAACTGACGTGTTACGCAGGAACCGCCGGCGCAGTGATTTACGACGAAGGCACGCTGTCTTCATGCGAAAACCTCGCGCCGATCGGCAATCTGCGCGACCACGACTGGAATTTTCAGGGCCTGTGGTTGTCAGACGCGATGAAGGCGCGGCGCAAGCAGGCGGCTGACGGCTGCTTCTGCACGCACGAATCGAACTGTTATTACCCGTCGCTGCCTTTCAATCCGAGGCACTTGATTCAAATCAAGAAGCTTGAGCGCGAGATGAAGAAGTCGAGCAGGGAATTAGAGAAGCGCGGCGCCGCTGACCAACAGCCCGACGGCGTCGCAGTGAATGTCTAATAACGGTGGCCCAGACTTCAGTCTGTGATTTGCCCGCCCTCACTCACAGACTAAAGTCTGTGCCACATGACAAGAAGTGAATCCTAACACTCCAAAAATCTTAATCCTCTCATCGGACACGGGCGGCGGTCATCGCTCTGCCGCGGCGGCGATCGTCGCGGGGATTCAGTCTTTCGTTCAAGGCGAGTCGTATGCGATTCGCACCATTCGCGCGGTCGAAGAATCTCATCATCTCGCTGCCAAGATGGTGGCGTTTTATAACTGGCTGCTGCGCAACAAGCAGCACTGGATGAAGTATTACTACTGGTTCATCAATCGCTTTCGTCCCGATGCGCGCCAATTCTTTTACAAACGAACAGTCGGATACGTCGCCAGCCAGTTTGATAAATGGTGTCCGCATGTCGTCGTGAGCGTGCATCCGCTCACGCAGCACATGTTCGCGCGCGTGCTGAAAGAACTGGGGCTGGCGAAGCGTATTCCGCTCGTCACCGTCGTGACGGATCCGTATTACGGATTTTGGAAAGGCTGGGCTTGCGACGATGTGAGTCTCTACCTGGTAGCCACTGAAGATGCGCGTCAGCAGTTGATCGATTACGGCATCGCACCGGAACGCATCAAGATTTCCGGCATGCCGGTCCATCCGAAATTCGACTTTCCCGACGAGCAGGCCGCGCAAACGGCGCGCACCGCGCTGGGACTCGATGCTGAGAAATTCACTGTGTTCGTCAATGCCGGTTGGGAAGGCGGCGGCAACATCCCGCAAATCTTCCGCGAGTTGGTGCGCGGCGAATTGGATGTGCAGGCGATCTTTCTCGCCGGTCGCAACGAAGGGTTGCGCACTGAAGCCGAACAAATCGCCTCAGTCGCTAAATTCCCGGTGAAAGTAATTGGCTACTCGGATGAAGTCCAGAATCTTATGCGCGCCGCGAACGTCATGATTTCCAAGCTGGGCGGCCTCAGTACCTTCGAAGCGCTCAGTTGTCGCGTGCCGATCATCGCCGACAGGATCACTGAGCCCATGCCGCAGGAGGCCAGGACGGCTGAAATGATCGTCAAGGGTGGCGCCGCCGTCAGCTTGAATAAAGCTTCGGACGTGGTGCCGGTCATTCGCCATATGATCGACGATTCCAAACACTACGCGTCTTTGCGCGCCGCTACGATTACGCTGGCGATCCCCAACGCGACCAAGCGGATCGTGGAAGAGATTGTCGCGTTGATTCCTGAGCAAGCATCCGCAAACAGTGAGGCGCTGGCGGAGCGGGCAGCGTAATACGAGAGGGAAAAAGGGTAAGAGGGGAAATGGGGAAGAGTGAAAGTCATTATTTCCCCTTTTTCCCTTTTGCCCTTTGCCCGACGGCTTCCTTTCTTGACTGACGTGCGCGCTTCGCGGTTTAATCCCTCGTTCTTAAAAATCCGAAAAAGTTAAGCAGATCGGTAGTCGTTACAATCCCGACAAGTCGGGATCGTGACGGGGTCAGCATGCGAGTGTCCTTAAGCCACTCCCTACCGGTCCCAGTTCTGTAGCGGGGATGGCTAATCAGCACATGAGTCTTTTACTCGAGGGAAAAAGAGCTTTCATCACGGGCGGCACGCGCGGCATCGGCGCGGCGCTCTGTCAGGCTTTCGCGCGCGAAGGAGCGGACGTCGCATTCAGCTACAACTCGCGCGACGATTTGGCTGAGCAGGTCAAGGGTGTAATCGAGTCGCTGGGACGGAAAGCGCGCTCATTCAAGGTTTCGGTTACCGATCGTTTCGGCATGAAACACCTGACGCGCGAGCTGGTGCAGGAATGGGGCGGCATGGACATTCTCGTCAACAACGCTGCCATCAACCGGGGCGACAACTTTGCGACTACAACTGACAAAGCCTGGGATGAAGTGATTGGCACCAACGTCGGCAGTCTCTTCTCCGTCACCAAGCCGATGTACAAGCAGATGATTCGCCAGCGCGCCGGCACGATTCTCAACATCACCTCGATCGGTGCGATTCGCGCGCTGCCGACGGCAGTCCACTATGCCACTTCCAAAGCTGCGATGATTGGCTTCACGAAATGCCTCTCGCGCGAAGCAGCGACTTTTGGCATCAAGGTCAACGCGATCGCGGCCGGTATTTTCGACACCGATCTTGCCCAGGCCTTGCCCGAACGCTGGATCCAAATGCACGAGTTTTGGGTGGGCCGTTTAGGTAAGCCGCAGGAGCTGGCTGAGTTTGCCGTCTTCATGTGCAGCGATCGCAACTCGTACATGAACGGCGAAGTTGTGATTGTCGACGGCGGCGCGGTGACTTAGAGCAGTAGGCAGCGGGCAGACGGCAGTACGAGGAAGCAGATCTACTCTCGACTAGTCGACTTCTCAATTTCATCAACGCGCTTTTGCAAACCTCTCAGCGTTCTCGCCATTTCTCCAAGACGCCTGAACGCCGCAATCGATCGCAGCCAATCCTTATTATCGAACGCGGGAATTCCGGAAATCATTTTGCCCGGCGGGATGTCGTGACTAGTCGCGCTCTTCGCGGTCAGCACCACATCATCGCCGAGTGTGTTGTGACCGGCGACGCCTGCCTGGCCAGCAAGAATCACGCGGTTGCCGATGTGCGAACTGCCTGCCAATCCCACCTGCGCGCAAATCAGAGTGTCTTCGCCCACTGTGCAGGAATGGCCAATCTGCACCAGGTTGTCGATCTTCGCGCCGCGCTTGATGCGCGTTTCGTCAGTTGAAGACTTGTCGATAGTCGTGCCGGCGCCGATCTCGACATCGTCTTCGATGACGACCCGACCGGCCTGCGGAATCTTTAGCCAGTGTCGCTCTTCATCTTTGGCAAACCCGAATCCATCACAACCGATGACGGCGTTGTTATGAATGATGACGCGCGCGCCGATAACCGTGTTCTCGCGAACCGCGACGCCGGAATGAATCTCAGTTTCATCGCCGATCGTCACGTTGTCGTAAATCGTGACGTTTGCGTGGATTCGTACGCGTCTGCCAAACCGCACGTTTTTTCCGATGGCGACATGAGCGTCGATGAAGATCTCTTTCGGAACCTGAGTGCTTGAATCGATCACCGCAGTCGGATCCCAGTACGGTTCAAAAGACGGGAGCGGGTTGAAGGCAATGAGCGCGCGGGTAAAAGCGAGATAAGGATCTTTCGCGCGCAGTACAACGAGATCCGCGCGCGGCACTTCGACATCGTCCGCCACAAAGATTGCGGATGCGCCGGTGGCGGCGACTTTCGGTGTGTAGCGCGGATTGGAAAGAAACGTTACTTGCCCGGGCTCAGCCTGTTCCAGGCCGGCGGCTCCCGTGATTTCAATGTCGCCGTCGCTTGACTCGCAGTGCGCGCCCGTCAGCGTGGCCAATTCCGCAAGTTTCATCGCGCGGCAGTTTACCGTAAGAACGCTCAACCACGCATCATGCACGGAAAAAATGAAGTGTGCTGGAGGGCGACGACCTGAGGACTACAGCGCACCGACTAGAGCGCAACCGTCCCGGTTTCGTAGTTTCTCAGCCTAAAGTGCACGCGCGCGAGCTTGTCTTTTGCCGGTCAAATCTTGTCCGCGTCGTAAGCAGCCAGTTCTGGTTCGAAGTGAGCGCGCGGTTGATTCGTTCGATTGCCTGCGAAAGAAGCTGCGGCCTCAACTCGGGAAACTTTGGTGCGAGATGAAGCAGCGCCTCTTGCTCAGTTAATCCACGTTCGTGCACCAGGCGAAACACCTGCTGATCCGAATCCGATTGCAGGAAACTCGACCATGCTTCGCCCGAGTCGGCAAGCCCAGCTTTTCCAGAATTAGATCAATGCGAGTTTCCGCCATAGTTCGGAAGATGAGAGCGATTGTGAGCGTCGGTGAAGACTCAATCGGGTGCAATTGAGGTTGCGGCAACTGGCTGTTCCAGGGTGAACAGCATCCGACGAATGGTCCGCAGCTTTCTCCGCCGGGTTGTGTGAGTGTCAAGAGTGCTGAGGGAGTGCGTATCGGATTCGAGGATAAGGGTATCATTCACATCATGCTAATCGGATCGATCTCGAGACTGACGTGCCGCAAATCCTGACCGGCGCCTTCCAGCATGGTCAATGCGCGATCGATGACATCCCGCATCTGTTTACGACTGCGGGATTTCAGCAGCACGTGAAAACGAAATTCATTGCGTAGTCGGGCGAGCGGCGCAGGGGCTGGGCCGAGTATGCGGCACGAGCGTTGTGTATCCGCTTCAACCAGAGCCTTGCGCACTTGTTGAGCGATTTCGTGAGCGCGATTCACATCAGTGTGGCGAGTCAGCAATAAAGCTAAGGCGACGAACGGCGGATACTGATGATTGCGGCGATGGCGAATCTCTTCGTTGTAGAAGCCGGCATAATCCTGCGCGACCGCGTGTCGCAAAGCATAATGATGCGGATGATAAGTCTGAATCAGCACGCGACCCGGCCGCTCGCCGCGTCCGGCACGCCCGGCTACCTGAGTGAGCAACTGAAAGGTTCGCTCGGCGGCGCGAAAATCCGGCAGCGCCAGACCTGCATCCACAGAGATCACGCCGACGAAAGTAACGTTCGGAAAGTCGTGGCCTTTAGCCAGCATCTGGGTGCCGACGAGTAGATCAAGTTCGCCCTTCTCGAAATCGAGCAAAGTCTTCTCGAATTCTCGGCGCCGTGATTTGGTGTCGCGATCAATTCTACCGATGCGCAACTGCGGGAAACGCTTGCGCAGCCGCTCTTCAATTTGCTCAGTCCCTTCGCCTACGTAGTAGATGTATTTACTTGCGCAAACCGGACACTGCGAAGGCGCGCGCTGATAGTGATTGCAGTAGTGGCAGACCAAAGTTTGATCGCCGCGGTGATAAGTGAGCGTCACCTCGCAGTTGGGACACATGATCGATTCGCCACATGAACGGCAAAGGATGAAGCTGGAGTATCCGCGCCGATTCAAAAGAATGATCGACTGCTCGCCGTTCGCTTTGGTCTCCGCGATGGCTGCCAGGACTTCATCAGAAAAGACGGTGGGCTTTTTGTGGCGTGCAAACACAGCCCGCATGTCGATCAATTCAGCAGTCGCCAGCGATCGTTCACCGATTCGGGAAGGCAGACTCAGATATTGATACTTGCCCGTTTGTGCGTTGTGAAACGATTCCAGCGATGGCGTTGCCGATCCGAGCACCACAGTGGCTGACGACTTCTGCGCCCGCACGATAGCGCTGTCGCGCGCGTTGTAGAACGGGGATTCTTCCTGTCGATACGACCCATCCTGTTCCTCGTCAATGACGATTAGTCCCAAATTCTCGACGGGAGCGAAGACCGCTGAACGCGTGCCGAGGACTACGCGGGCTTCGCCGGTTCGTAAGCGCGACCACTCGTCGAACCGTTCGCCGCGTGAAAGTGACGAATGGAAAATCGCAATTTGATCGCCGAAGTGGGCGCGCAAACGCCGTGACAGAATCGGGGTGAGCGCGATCTCGGGCACCAGCATCATCGCGCCGCGTCCTAAGTTCAATGCAGCGCGCATCGCGCGAATGTAAATTTCGGTCTTGCCGCTGCCAGTGACGCCGTGCAAAAGGAGTGGGGAGAACTTTCTATCCTTGATGGCGCTTTCGATCTCGGCGAGCGCGGCAGATTGTGCCGATGTCAACTTCAGTTCTTCTGTCCTGGGTAATTCAGCGCGCGCCAAAGGGTCGCGACGCAAATCTTCTGCGAATTCCTCGACGACGCCTTTCTTCTTTAGAGTGGGAATGACGGACGCACTGATCTGAGCCTTGTTGATTAGTGCGCTGAGGGGCATCTGTCCGCTGTGAGCGCGCAGTGCTTCAAGCGCACGTTGCTGCGCCGCGGTTCGTTTCTCGTCCTCGGCGTCATTGACAAGCCGGATCAACCGTTGCCGCTTCGCGCGAGTCGCTGTGGTGCGCGTACGGTAAGCGCGTTCGATCAGGCCCTCGCTCTCCAATTCGCGCAGCCATTTTGGAACACGCGCAGAGCCCATCCGAAGCGAAAAGGCGTTGACCTCGGCTTCGCCTTCTTTGTTGAGGATTGCAAGTGCTCTTTGTTTGCTTGAACCACCCGCTACCGCAGGTAATTCGGACTTCATCTCCGACGCCGCTTCCGTTAATTCTGCGAGTGTTTGGCGACCTCTTTCCGTGATCGCCACGACCTGCATGATTGACGTATTGATACCGGCGGGCAGCGCGGCACGCATTACTTCGCCGAGTGGAGCGGCGTAGTAGTCGGCAACCCAGCGCGTCAGCTCCACCACTTCAGGAGTCAGCGCGGCCTCAACATCAAGCAGCTCTTCAATCTCTTTCAACTCCGATTCGATCAGACTTGTGCCCTCGCGCAGCCGGGGAAGGAGAGCAACGATGTAACCCGTCATTGGTTTGTTCCCGAGTCGAACCACCACGCGTGAGCCCACTCGGGCGGCGGACTGAATCGATGGCGGCAGACGATAAGTGAATAGCTTGCGGAGATGAACGGGGAGGGCGACGTGCGCAAACTTCGGAGCAGTTTCTTCCTGCGAGGTGGTGTCTGGCACTGACATTGTGCGGGAGATTATCGCGGGATGAAGCCGATTCAAAGGGAGCTTTACGCGTTCGCCGAACCATGGGTGGCGCTGTCGAGGTGTTCCATCACCTTCTTCAAATCTTCCCAGGTCTCGCGCTTTTTTGAAGGATCACGCAGCAGATACGCAGGGTGGAATGTAGGCATTACCTTTATTCCATGATAATCCCGGAACTGTCCACGGACGCTGCTGATGCCGGCTTTGATCTCCAGAAGATTGCGAAGCGCGGTATTGCCCATCACCACTATTACGTCAGGTCTGACCGTTGCGATTTCGCGAAAAAGAAACGGGCGGCAGATGGCCGCTTCTTCCAGAGTCGGCTGACGATTGCCGGGCGGCCGACAGCGATTGACGTTGCCGATGATCACGTCTTCACGTTTCAGACCCATCGCTTCGATCATCTTCGTAAGCAATTGCCCCGCGCGACCGACGAAAGGTTTACCCTGCGCATCTTCGTCCGCGCCCGGGGCTTCACCGACGAACATCAGCCGCGCTTTTTGATTGCCGTGCGTATTCACAACCTGTGTCCGCCCTGCACACAGACCGCAGCGCGTGCAGTCGCCGATATCCCGCCAAATGTCTTCCAGAGTTTCGTTCGATGGCGGCAAGGATGGCTCGATTATCGACGCCTCGCCAAAGAGAGTTGTAGGTGGCGCATTCGGCGTGGGCGATTCAGCGGATTTGTGCGTAAAGAGAGTCGGTGAAGGCCCAGGCGAGGGAGGCTTTTCAACTTGCGCGGCAATCCGTTCGGGTGTCGCTGCTTTCGCTTGCGGCATGACGTGCAGAGTAACAGTCTCGGCGGCCGTGGAGCGAAGATCGATCGTCTCGGCGCCCAGTTCGCGAAAGTAGTTCACATACTCTCGCGTTTGCTTTAAGAGATCCTTAAGTTCGTTCTCGTGATCGGAACTCATTATTGGTTGGTAGCTGCTGGGCGTGACTTATTCTGTCTTGCTCGAAGTTTTACGATCTCATTCAGAATCCGATGCGCGGTTTCTATTTTTGACATCAATGGTAATTCCACAATCTCAGGATCGTCACGTAAGAGAATCGCGACCGCATTGTTTTCTGAATCAAAACCTGACGCGGTGTTCGAGACGTCGTTAGCGACGATTGCGTCGAGCCCTTTGTTGTTCAGTTTTTCCGTAGCGTGTTTTATCAGGTCTTCAGTCTCAGCGGCAAATCCGATAATCAATTGCCCGTTACGGCGCGCACGGGCGACTTCACTAAGAATGTCCGGCGTTCGCGCGAGTTCGAGTTGGAGCGCGTTCTGCGTTTTCTTGATTTTCTGATTTGCCGTGCGAGCGGGCGTGTAATCAGCAACAGCCGCTGCGCCGATAAAGATGGTGGCGTTCCCCGCATTTTCGATTACCGCATCGCGCATTTCCAATGCGGTAGTAGTTTTGATCAAACGCACTTGCGCAGGCGGATCCACGGTGGTGACTCCAGCCACCAAAGTTACGTCGGCGCCCCGAGCGAGGGCGGCCTGCGCCAGCGCAAACCCCATGCGTCCCGATGAGCGGTTGGAAAGAAACCTGACGGGATCGATCGGCTCACGAGTCGCACCGGCGGTTATCAAAATATGTTCGCCGGCGAGGTCACCGTCCCCAGCGCCACTGTCCAGAATTCCGAGCGCCGCAGCCACAATGCGTTCTGGGTCGCTCAATCGCCCCGGGCCAATTGTGCCGCAAGCCATCTCGCCCGCGTCAGGGTCGATTAGGTGAACGCCATCAGCGCGAAGCTTCTCGAGATTGCGCTGCGTCGCGGGATGCTCCCACATCGTCGTGTTCATCGCGGGCGCCACCAGCACCGGAGCCGTACACGCCAAATAAGTCGATGTCAGGAAGTCGTCCGCAACACCGTTCGCGAACTTTGCCAAAGTGTTGGCGGTGGCGGGCGCAACAACCAGTAAATCAATGGTTTGAGAAAAAGTTATATGGGCAATCGGGTCGGGATTGTCGGCTGCGTAATCATCGACCACTACATACGAGCCGGACAGTGCGCGAAAGGTCAGAGGAGTAACAAACTCGCAGGCGTGACGCGTCATCGCCACGCGAACTTCGCAGCCGGCGCGTTGCAGCCCCCGCAGGACTTCGATCGCTTTGTAAGCGGCGATGCCCCCAGTGACACCGAGTGCGATTCGCTTCGGTCGCGCGTCGACTTTCTTACCCATAGTGAAATCAAAATGTAACATCCACAAATTGTGGGTGCAATATTGCGCGATTTGTGACGCGAGTATAATCTGCTCACCATAAAGCACCGACAGAAACTGGCTAGCCGCGAGTTTCCTGAGCTAAAGTAGCGAACCGCATTCCTGTTCGGTCACAGCTTCAATCCGGGGGTGACTTCGATGCTGCGCTTAAAACTTTTTTCAATAGTTGGAGTTGCGATTCTGTTTGCGAGCACTGGTTTAGGCCAGCAGCGGCTCGGTCACAGCACCAACAATTCAGAATTCGGTCCGGTGATGCGTGCCTACTTGGGCTATCTTAAAAACGAACAGGAAGTCGTTGACGATCGAATTAGCCGGCGCGAGATTTCAGCCGAATACTACCGCCGCAATTTAAATCGTATTCGAGCGCTGCGACAGACGGCAATTCACCTGGTGACGCAAAGCGGTAACGACTATGTTCCTGAACTTGAGGCCGTCACCAGCGAAGAGTTCGGTATCCTCTTTGAGACACCTCCCAACCCTCGCACCTTGCGGGCGAATCAAGTAGTAAGGAATACGTTCCGCTATCTCGGACCGGTAAACTCAGGCGAACTCTTCTATGTTTTTGCGCGGCTGGATCCCTATGAGCAGGCCGCCCTCCTGGAGTCAAACAACAACCAAACCGCGGCTGAGCAGCCTCGCACCGTTGAGGCGAAAGGTCAGCGGATAGGGCAGGGCGCAACCCGGCCGCGGAAGACCGCTCCACACTAATCAAGGCCTAATGTTTGGGCCCTTCCGTTCAATTCGTGTGTCCGAAGGTTTTGCGCAAAAAGGACACAGAATCTTGACAGCATTTTAGGGAAAAAGCTCTTTACACCCTCATATGACCGTGTTATCGTGCCAAAACCTAGTAATTTAAGGGCTTAAGTTTAACGAATCGTAAGGAATTGGCTGTTGACATGGAGGCGTAAGTTCGTGTACAAAAGCCACTGATTTAGTGGCTTGCCGCGCCACGAAAAGCTTCTTATTATTGAGTTTGGACAGCGGAGCGTTGTTCCGCAACGGCTGGAAGCGAGCCGAGTCAAAAGCGTATTCCAGGAATCTTGTTCACTTCTACGGGAGGAAATGATGACTAGCAGAAATTGGAGCCGCAAGTCGATGGCATTCGCGTTGGCGATTGCCGTGCTTAGCGTCTACTCGATGGTGGCACTGGCCAACCCGGGACAAAAGAACAGCGGCGAGCTGTCGGTCTCCGGCCAAGTCACCGTTAATGGCCAATCCGCAATTTCGGGTGCGACTGTTTTTTCCGACAGCGTGATTACGACTGGGGCAAACAGCAGCGCCGTCGTGAGTCTGGGAAAGCTCGGACGCGTCGAATTGATGCCGAACACCACGGTCAAACTGAGCTTTACGGACAACAATATTTCCGCTTCACTTGATGCAGGTCGTGTGAACGTTGCGACATCGGCCGGAGTGTCGGCGATCGTCACGACGAAAGATGGCGCTGCGGTAGCGGATGCAAGCCAGGCGGCGAGCTTCATGGTTGACGTTGAATGCGGCGACATGAGAGTTAACTCGCAGGGTGGTTTGGTTGAGTTGCGCGCGGCTGGAAAGACAACTGCCATTGCCGCCGGAACGACTGAAACGGCTGGCACGCCGCAACCAGGCACTCGCTGCACGCGCTTGGCGCGACCGGCAATGCATGGTCTTAGTGGCGGCGCGCTCGCTGCTCTCCTGCTCGCGGCAGGTGGTGCGATAGCGGCAGCCATTCTGGCAGGTCGATCTTCTAACAACGACCTCAACTTCGGCGGGTCCGTCACGGTTATTAGCCCGACGAAGTAACTGGCGTTTCAAACTTAGCTTGTGACGTGCCTACGGCGCGGCACATAATGTAAACTGCGGGTCACGCACGTAACGTGCGTGACCCGTATCTTTTGAATCAAACGATTGCGAGATATTTAGCCTGAATGCATATAGCCGTTATCGGCTCCGGGTACGTTGGGCTCGTAACCGGAGCTTGTTTTGCGGAATTTGGTGTCGACGTAGCCTGTGTTGATGTAGACGCTGAAAAAATTGCCCGCCTGAGTCGGGGCGAAGCCACGATTTACGAACCCGGACTTGATCAACTCATCCAGAAAAATCTCCAAGACGGCCGCCTGAGATTCACCACGGATCTGCAATCGGCAGTCGAACCTGCCGCAGTAGTATTTCTGGCTGTGGGCACACCGCCACAAGCCGATGGTTCGGCTGACCTCACGTTTGTTGAGAACGCCGCTCGCGAAGTAGCCGGTCACATTCACAATTACAAAGTCGTTGCCATGAAATCGACCGTGCCGGTCGGAACTGGAAAGCGACTGACGAAACTCATCAAGCAGTACCTGCCCGGGCCTGTCGACTTTAGTGTAGTGTCGAACCCGGAGTTTTTGCGCGAGGGGGCCGCGATTGGAGACTTTATGCGTCCCGATCGCGTGGTGATTGGCAGTAATGACGAATCGGCCACTGAGGTAATGCGCGAACTCTATCGACCTCTTTACCTAATCGAGACGCCTTTCGTTCTTACATCAGTCGAAGGCGCCGAACTTATCAAGTATGCAGCCAACGCTTTTCTCGCCACGAAGATCTCTTTCATCAACGAGATTGCTAATCTTTGCGAGAAAGTTGGATGTGACGTGCACCAGGTTGCCCGAGCGATTGGAATGGATCGGCGCATTGGCAGCAAATTTTTGCATCCCGGACCCGGCTTTGGCGGCTCCTGCTTTCCCAAAGACACACGCGCGCTCTCCGTTATCGCGAGGCAGTACGATTCGCCCACGACGATTGTTGACGCCGTGATAGACGTCAACGAACGTCAACGCCGCTCGATGTTGCCGAAGATTGCAACCATTGCCGGTGGGTTAGCAGAGAAACGGGTCGCTGTTTTTGGCCTCAGTTTCAAGCCGGAAACCGACGACATGCGCGATGCGCCAGCCGTTGACATCATTCGGGGCCTGGTGGATGCCGGCGCGAATGTGGTTGCCTATGATCCTGTCGCCCAGACTGAAGCGGAAAAACACCTGCCGAAGATTGAATATGCAGAGGACGAATATGCTGCCGCCGCGGGCGCCGATGTTCTCGTTTTTATCACCGAGTGGAATCAGTTCAGAGCGTTGGACATGGAACGCATTCACAAGTTGATGCGCACGCCCAACATCGCCGATCTGCGAAACATATACGAACCTGCTGACATGCGCGAGTTGGGTTTCAACTATGTCGGCGTAGGAAGATAACCAATGGCACTCTCAGGAATAGCCGTCGTCACGGGCGGCGCAGGATTCATCGGTTCTCATATCGCCGCGAGCTTGGTTGAGAGCGGTGCAAAGGTCCGCATCATCGACAATCTCTCGACTGGCTACGAAAAAAACGTCCACGCAGTCGGCCCGGACGTTGATTTTATTAAGGGAGACGTGGGCGACGAGGAGGTTCTGAAAAAAGCCCTGAGCGACGTTGAACTGATTTTTCATGAAGCCGCGATTCCCTCGGTTCCCCGCTCAGTAGATCGACCCTCCGAAACTCATCAGGCTTCAGTTGACGCAACTTTCAAATTACTGCTGGCCGCACGCGATCACAAAGTACGACGCATGATTTACGCTGCGTCCAGCTCTGCCTATGGCGATCAACCGGAGCTGCCCAAACGTGAAGACATGCGGCCGGCGCCGTTGTCCCCTTACGCGGTGGCAAAGCTCGTCGGCGAGTACTATTGCCAGGTGTTCACTCGGGTGTATGGCCTGGAAACGGTTTCCTTGCGCTATTTCAATGTTTTCGGTCCGCGGCAGGATCCGACGTCGCAGTACTCAGGCGTCATCTCGAGATTCATGAGCGCGCTGCTGACCGGTGAGCAGCCGGTAATCTATGGCGACGGCGAGCAATCGCGCGACTTCACGTATATATCCAACGTAGTGGATGCGAATTTGCGCGCGGCCGAGTCGCGCAGCGCAGTCGGTGAAATTATCAATATCGCCAACGGTGACCGCACAACGCTTAACGAGCTGCTCGAAGCGATGAAAGTGATAACGCGAAGGCCTAAGGTTACTGCGCGCTATGAGCCGACGCGAGCGGGCGATGTGCGCGACAGCCTCGCCGATCTTACGCAAGCGCGAACCCTCCTCGGGTATGCGCCCCAAGTCAATCTTGAAGACGGACTAAGACTCACGCTCCAGTGGTGGGAAAAGAATAACGCGGGCTGATCGAGAAGATCAGTGACCCTGTGACAGCTTGCCGATCAATGAGAACATGGGCATGTACATCGACACCACGATGCTGCCGATAGTTATTCCCAGAAATCCAATTAAGGCCGGTTCCATCAACGTGAGCAGGTTGGCGATAGCCGAGTCAACTTCCTGTTCGTAAAAATCGGCAATCTTTCCCAGCATCGCATCCAAGGCGCCGGTCTGCTCGCCGATACCGACCATCTGAGCCACCATGTGCGGGAAAATTTCCGACGCGCGTAGAGGCTCTACAAAGCTTTTACCTTGTTCGACGGCGCCGCGAATGTTGATGATCGCCTCTTCAATGATCACGTTGCCGGCCGTGCGCGCAGTAATGTCCAGCGACTGCAGAATCGGAACGCCCGACGATAGCAGCGTCGACAGGGTGCGAGAGAAGCGCGCGATACCAATCTTCAGGAAAATTGGGCCAATGATGGGAACTTTCAGCAGAATGGTGTCGATTATCCTGCGACCCTTCGGCGTCTTGTAAAAAACCTTCAAGCCCACGACACTCGCAACGATGACGGCCAGGATGACCAGACCGCCCCAGCCCGCCAGAAAACTACTGAGGCCAATGACAATTCGCGTCGGCAAAGGCAGCGGTTCGCCCGGACCTAACAGTCCCAGGAAGATATTCTGAAATTGGGGAATCACCACGATCATAATGACCGCGATGGCCGCGATGGCGAGTAGGATGACCGCCGCCGGATAAATCATGGCGGAGACTACGTCTCGCTTCAATTTCACAATCTTCTCAATGAAGGTCGAGAGCCGCTGTAGGATCAAATCCAGAATACCGCCGGTCTCGCCGGCCTCGACCATGTTCGCGTACAACTGATCGAAGACTTTGGGATGGCGATTCATGGCGGCGGCCAGCGTCGAACCTTCTTCAACGTCCTGTCGGACCTGGGCCAGCACCTGTTGGAAATACTTGTTTTGCTGCTGCTGCGACAAAATGTCCAGACACTGCACCAGCGGCAGACCGGCATCAATCATCACTGAGAACTGGCGCGTGAAGATCGCAAGGTCCTTCGACTTTACTTTCTTCCTTCCCGCGAGTTTGGGGATGCCGATTTCTCGTCCTTTTTCTTTGACGGACATCAGCGTGATTTGTTCGCGGCGCAACGCTTGCCGCAGCGCTTCGCGATTGTCGGCAACTCGTTCACCGGAAACGATTTCGTTCAGCCGGTTCTGGCCCTTGAATACGTAGGTTGGCATGTTGGTGCTCCGTTGTGCTGGTGGTAATAGCCTGGTGACTCGCTAGCGTCGCTGCATTACTCTTTGCTGATTGTAGTTTGGCGGCATCGGGGGCTTAGTCATCGATCCGTTACCCGTGTTCAGGCCGGCGCCGCGATCGATGAGGTCGCGCAGCTCGTTAGCGTTGGAGCTGCTCTTGAAGGCAGTCTCGCGCGAAATCTGTCGCTTGTGAAAGAGCGTCGCCAGACTTTGGTTGAACGTCTGCATCCCGTGAACGTCCTGACCGGTTTGCATCATCGAATAAATCTGATGGACCTTGTCTTCGCGAATCAGGTTGCGAATGGCTGAATTCGGAATCAGGATTTCCATCGCCAGAGCGCGGCCGCCACTATCAGCGCGCGGCAGTAGGGATTGGCAAAGGATTCCTTCAAGCGTTAGCGACAACTGCGCGCGCACCTGCGCCTGCTGCACAGCCGGAAAGACATCGATGATTCGGTTGATCGTCGATGCTGCCGAGTTCGTGTGCAACGTAGCGAAGGTCAGGTGACCTGTTTCAGCGATGCGTAACGCTGACTCGATTGTCTCCAGATCGCGCATTTCGCCCACCAGCACCACGTCAGGATCCTGGCGCAATGCGGTTCTGAGCGCCTCGGGAAAACCCTTCGTATCGGCATTAACCTCGCGCTGATTCACGATGCAGTTCTTGTGATTGTGAAGAAACTCAATCGGATCTTCGATGGTGAGAATGTGTTCATGCCGCTCGCGATTGATCTTGTCGATCATCGCGGCCAACGTCGTTGACTTGCCTGAGCCGGTCGGACCCGTAACCAACACGAGTCCGCGGGGCTTAGCGCAAAGATCCTTGACGACCTGCGGCAAACCGAGATCTTCAAACGACTTGATCTCGTAAGGAATAGCACGGAATACCGCACCGACGGCGCCACGCTGGTTGAAGAGATTCGCGCGAAAACGTGACAGCCCTTTGACGCCAAAGCTGAAGTCGAGTTCGAGATTTTCTTCGAACCGATGCTTCTGCGCGTCAGTGAGCACCGAGTAGGCCAATTGCTTGGTTTCAGCCGACGTCAGTGGGCGATAGCCGTCCAATGGACGAATGGTGCCGTGGACACGGACAAGTGGCGGGGTTCCGGTCGTAACGTGCAAGTCGGAACCGCCAAGCTCTGAAAGCTTGCGCAGAAGTTCCGAGAGGGAAATTTGAGGCTGATTTTCCATGGGTGTATTCCGTTCCTTAATCAGAGTTTCAAATTGTGTTCTACTTTCGTTTCGCCTGTCCTGAATCGGGGGACAAGGTGCTGAGAAGTTTTTCAGCATCAGCCGCAACAGCCGTATTGCTGCCGGACGAGCGAGTCGTTAGCGAATAGACTCGACCATCGATTTCGGCGAAATAAAAATTCCACACCTGTTCCGGTTTGCCGTCCGCTGAAGGCGTTTGGGCAATTACCTCGAACACTTTGCGCCCGCCGATGTCGCGCTGACGATCGTTTACGACCCAGCCGCCCGCGCTAATCATTCGGTCGATAACCGTGCGACGTAGTTCAGTGTACGAGGCGCCACCAACCATGTTGCGCTGTTCGCGGCCAAAAGGTTGAGGGCCGGCGGTCGGCGCAACCACGCTCAGCGTGGCCCGACCTTCGACACCGTTGACAGGCGTAATCCGAAAATTCGTCGCGCCGTTGGCAGAGCCCGCTGCAGACCAACCACTCGGCAAGCCATTGGGATTAGCCGTCTCGATACTCATTGCGGGAGCAGGAGAAACCGCAGCATGATTTCCCACGATCTTTTCTGTGTCCCTGGGAACCGTGCCATTACGACGCGCCATTAAGAGCGCACGACGTCGCGCCAGCACCGCCTGACGACGACGCATCATCGCGCGATGACGACGCCACCACGCACGTGAATGCCGCCGGCGATGCGAACTCGCCGCAAAGTGTGAACGCAGATTATGCGCGGTTGAGCTGACCAAAGGGATGGTCACAACCAGCGATGCCAATAGACAAAGTGCTAATGCAAATCGACGTATCATTTTCCCTACTCCTTTCACGCCACGGTTTCGCGGAGAACTTCCTCGATCGTGGTAACCCCATTTCTGATTTTTTGCAGACCGGATTCTCGCAACGAGATCATCCCGTCTTCAATTGATTTCTTGCGCAGCTCGAGAGCTGACGCGCCGATGAGGATCAGTTCGCGAATTTCATCGGTAACTTCCATGACTTCGTACAAGCCAATGCGGCCTTTGTAGCCCGTCTCGTTGCAAGTCGGACAGCCGCGGCCTTTGTAGGTCTTGAGAGTCTTGGCTTCTTCAACCGTGAAACCGATTTCCATCAGGGCTTCATGAGGCGTCGGATGTTCTTTCTTACAATCCTTGCAGATGCGGCGAATTAAGCGCTGAGCCTGAATCAGGTTGACGCTGGTCGCCACGAGGAAGGGTTCGATACCCATGTTCATGAGACGTGAGATAGTGGAGGGAGCGTCGTTTGTGTGCAGGGTTGAGAGTACTAAGTGGCCAGTGAGAGCGGCCTTGATAGCGATCTCCGCAGTTTCGAAATCGCGGACCTCGCCGACGAGGATGATGTTGGGGTCCTGACGCAGGAATGAGCGCAGAGCAGCGGCAAAGTTTAGTCCAATCTGCTCTTTCATCTGCACCTGGTTAATACCGGGCAGATTGAATTCGACTGGATCTTCGGCCGTCATGATGTTGGTGTCGACGGTATTCAGAGATTGCAGTGCGGAGTAGAGAGTGTTCGTTTTACCGCTGCCGGTAGGACCCGTCACCAGAACCATGCCGTAAGGTTTGGCGATATTGCGTTGGAACTTGACCAGCGATTCCGGCTCGAAACCAAGGTTCGTCATGTCGAGCATCAACTTTTCTTTATCGAGCAAACGGAGCACGACTTTTTCGCCAAAAAGAGTGGGGAGAGTTGAGACGCGAAAGTCGAGTTCTCTTGAACGCGAATCAACTTTTACGCGAATCTTAATGCGGCCGTCCTGGGGTAGACGCTTTTCGGAAATGTCCAACTTGGACATGATCTTGATGCGCGAGATGAGGGCGTCACGCATTTTCAAAGGAGGATGCATGACGTCGTACAAAACGCCGTCGATACGGAAACGAATGCGGAGCTCTTTCTCGTACGGTTCGACGTGAATGTCGGACGCGCCGCGGCGTAATGAATCGACCAGTAAAACGTTGACGAGACGCACCACGGGTGCGTCTTCGCTCATGCGGGTGAGGCTGGAAAGATCGATCTCGTCGTTTTCCTCGAACACCTCGACGTCTTCTGCTGACACGTTATGATCGAGGTCAAGATTGTCGAGTGAGACTAAATCGGATTCAGAAAAACCGTTGCCATTTGAACTGACTTCCGGGGCGACAGCCGCAAGTTCGATTTCACGACTGGTGCTGTAGTACTTGGAGATTGCTTGTTGAACGCTCGCCTCAGCGACGACAACCGGCTCAACATTCAATCCTGTCATGAACTTGATATCGTCCATGGCAAAGACGTTGGTCGGGTCGACCATAGCGAGGGTGAGCGTTGCGCCCACGCGCGACAAGGGAAGCACCGAATACTTCTGCGCAACTTCTTGTGGGATCAGGCGGAGGACCGAATCCTCGATGTCGAATAGCTCGAGGTTGACGGAAGGGATGCCGTACTGCCGCGACAGAATCGCGGTGATGGTATCGTCCGAGACGAGTCCAAGCTTGACCAGATTAAAGCCCAGCCGGCCGCCATGCTCGCGTTGATAATCGAGCGCTTGGCGAAGGTGCTGCGGACTGATCAGATTCTCACGGACGAGAATTTCGCCGAGTTTCGCTGACATTTTGTGCGTCTAGTTCAGGGCTGCGTTATCTAAAAGGTCCTGGATAATGGTGGGTTTTAGCCCGAAATTGGGCATAGGCTAGGGCGGATTGCATAGCGACGGCGTGCCAAACACCGTTGCAACATCAATATAGGGGTTCAACCTTTAGCCTGTCAATCACTATTCTTTGGAGCCACGGCGTCGGTCTGATTCTCAGAAGATCGAATCCGCTGGACAAATATTCGCTGATATTCGACAATATTCGCACTCGTTCGAAGGAGATCATTCCAGTGGCAATCACCGCGCGTCAGCGAAGAGTTTTTGATTACATCACAAATTACTTCGAAGCTAACCAGGAACCTCCGACTATGGCGGAGATTGGGCGACAATTTGGCATGAGGTCGCTGGCCAGCGTTCATAATGTCTTGTCGATTCTGGAGCGCGAAAGATTGATTCGACGCATTCCCAACGTGAGTCGTGGTATCGAATTATTAAAACAAACAACTGACGAGAATTTCGAAATTCCTCTCCTGGGTATTGTGGCAGCCGGCGCGCCCATTGAAGCGATCCTAAATTATGAAACGGTATGTATTCCGCGCGATATGATGAGAAAAGGCCGCATGTTTGCCTTGCGGGTGCGGGGTGACTCAATGATTGATGAACAGATTCGGGAAGACGATTTAATTATTTTGCAGGCCCAGCATACGGCCGAGAATGGCCAAACCGTGGCGGCCTTGATCGACGGCAATGACGCTACCGTGAAGCGATTTTATCGAGGGCGAAATCATGTACGACTCGAAGCAGCGAATCCGCGATACAAACCAATTCTGGTCAGGCCTTCCGATCGTTTACAAATTCAGGGTGTAGTTGTCGGAGTAATACGTAAATACGCATAGCAAATTATTTGATCTTTGAGAGAACGGCGGCTATGCGTTTTAAGTCGTCGATGAACTGACGTTTTTCCAAATGGCGAGTTTCGTCGTCAGGTGTGCGCAAAATCGAAGAAGGATGAACTGTGGCCATAATGTACGGCGCTAAAGTCGACTCGATAAATTGGCCGCGCTGCCTGGTTACTTTGAACTGGGGACCCAGCAAAGCCTGGGCTGCGGTGGCGCCGAGACAAACGATCACTTTTGGTTTGACCAGGGCAATCTCCGCTTCGAGCCACGGCCGGCAAGCGTGAATCTCGCGCGCATTTGGTTTTTTGTGAATGCGCCGCTTGCCGCGCGGTTCCCACTTGAAATGTTTGACGACGTTCGTGACGTAAGTTTTACTGCGGTCGATGCCGGCTTCCGCCAGTGCGTCTTCCAATAAACGCCCCGCCGGACCGACAAAAGGATGGCCGGAAAGGTCTTCTTCGTTACCGGGTTGTTCACCGACAAATACGACTTCGGCCCGGCGCGCGCCTTCGCCGAACACGGTCTGCGTGCCGCGTTCCCAGAGATCGCAGCCTTTGCAGTCGGCGGCGGCTTCACGAAACGCTTTCAGGCTTTTGCGTGACGGGAAAAAATCTGCGGCCGAAGTTTCAGGTTTCTCTTTGCTCACGAGTTAATTTTGCTGCGGGGAACTACTTACTGCAAACATGAGCGCGCTGGTCACCAAAAAAGAAGTTGAGCTGGCTTTGGTCGATCGCTTTGGCGACATCTTCGAACGCCATGAGCGGCGGGCTGTCGAAATTCTGCCGACCGGCGTTGCTGAAATCGACGACCTGCTGTTGGGTTTGCCGCGGGGCGCCATCACTGAAATCCATGGGCCCGCTTCATCGGGGCGAATCAGCTTGATGCTTTCAGCCTTAGCCACGGCGACTGCGCATGAAGAGATCTGCGCAGTGATCGATTGTGATGACACGTTCGATATTGCCTCGGCGGCGGAGGCCGGTGTTGATTTCCAACGCACCTTGTGGGTCCGCTGTGGACACAGTCTCGAACGCGCTTTCAAAGCAGTCGATCTCATTTTGCATGGGGGCGGCTTTGGTTTTATCGCGCTCAATCTTGGCAATGTTCCGGCGCAAGCCGTGCGCCGCGTAATCTCCTCGTGGTGGTTTCGTTTTCGGCGCGCGATCGAAGACACGCCGACCGCTTTAATTGTGGTTACGCCCGTCACCGCCGTCCGTTCATGCGCCGCCCTCGTTTTAGAACTGAAAAGTGAAAGAGCAGTCTGGCCCAGCACTTTGTCGTTAGTTTCTGAAAACAGTAACAGCAGCTTCACAACTGATAACCGGCTCTCGCACGGACATCTTTCATTAGTACCGAAAGTCCCTTTGAGAAACGATCATCCGGCGCCGGCCCACGCGCATTTTCTCGCCACGATGCAGATTGTGGTGAATCGTGAAAGACCTGTCGGCCTACGGTCCGGCACCGTGAAGTTCCTCCCACGCCACAGCCCGGCTTGCGATATTCGGTAATATTCGTTAATATTCGCCACCTGCAGAGTAAGACAACTTACTCCAATCTCGAAGCAAATTGTCATGTTTGCCTGCATTTATAGCCGGAGTCTCGCAGAATGGCGGCAAAAACGAGCAGACAATAGTGCGGAGACCGGTTCACCGCTAGTTGATCTGGCCTTCACTTTTTCGCCGCTGGTCGAGCAGAAGTCGGCCGACACGGTAGTGCTGGACGTTTCGGGGCAGGATCTTTTGTTCGGTTCGCCTAATGGATCTTCTGATCAAGTCGCATCAGACACAAACATAGCGCAGGAGATCTTCCGTCAAAGCACGGTCGCCGGTCTGAAAGTGAATGTGGCAGTCGCAGCGAATGTCGATGTCGCAATCCATGCGGCCCGATTAATTGAAGGCGTCACAGTAATTCCGGCAGGCGATGAGCCTCTCGTCATAGGGGCTCTCTCCATTAAGCAAATTGATCACTCCCTGGCTGCAATTGAAGAAAAGCGAGCGGCTGAGATTCAGGAGACGTTTGCGCTTTGGGGTTTGCGCACTTTTGGCGATCTCGCGCGTTTGCCGTTGGCCGGCGTGGCGGAGCGTCTGGGCCAGGAAGGCGTGCGGCTACAAAAGCTGGCGCAAGGGAAATCGGATCGCCGCCTTAACTTAATTTGCCCGCCCGTGGGCTTCGTACAATCACTCGAGCTGGAACATGCAATCAGTGAAGTTGAGCCGCTGTCATTCATTCTGTCGCGCTTACTCAATCAGCTTTGCGCGAACTTGAACGAATACGCCCTGGCCACGAATGAACTCCAACTCGCACTGCAACTTCAAACCAAATCGATGCACGAACGCACTCTCACTCTTCCTGTGCCGATGCGGAACCATAGGACACTCTTGCGTTTGCTCTTATTCGACATCGAGCGCGAACCGCCGCCGGCGCCCATCATCGCAGTCGCAATCACCGCGAAGCCAGTCGAACCGCGGGCGTCGCAGACGGGATTGTTCATTCCGCTCGCGCCTGAGCCGGAAAAACTGGAAATCACGTTGGCGCGATTAGTGAAGTTAGTCGGAGCTGAGAATGTTGGCTCGCCGGAAATGCTCGATACACATCGACCTGACGCGTTTCGGATGAATCGATTTAATTTGAACCACAGAGGCAAAAGAAAACAACAAAGCGAGCGTAATCCGCGAAGCAATCAACAACCAGCAATCGGCAAGCGGCAATCTGTCATGGGGTTCAGAATGTTTCGTCCGGCCTGGCTGGCCGAAGTTAAGACCTCGAGCGGCCAGCCGATATACATCGCTGCGCGCGCAAAATCATTCGGCAAATTATCGGGAAGAATTGTTCGCGCCTCCGGTCCGTGGCGGGGGTCGGGCGATTGGTGGCGCGCCGATGTTTGGGCCAGAGACGAGTGGGACATGGCAGTGATCGATCCGAAATCCTCGGAAGGCGAGGTGCTCTGTCGCGTCTATCGTGACCTGACGACCGAACAATGGTTCGTGGAAGGGGTGTACGACTGAGCAGTGAGCAGTGAGCAGTGAGCAGTGAGCAGTGAGCAGTGAGCAGTGAGCAGTGAGCAGTGAGCAGTGAGCAGTGAGCAGTGAGGCAAGGTGATGCATAGAAATATCAAGAATCAATTTCAAGAAAAGACAAAACTGACCACTGGCCACCGCCCACTGCGCACCGCCCATGGCCCACTGCCCACTTATGTAGAGTTACATGCTCGTTCCGCATTCAGTTTTCTGCGGGGCGCTGCCACGCCGGAAGAGTTAATTGCGACGTGTGCCGCATTGCAGATGCCGGCGATGGCCTTGCTGGATAACGATGGAGTTTATGGCGCGGCGCGGTTTCATCTGGCAGCGCAGAAACTGAAGATTAAGGCACATATTGGAGCGGAAATCTCAGTCTCAAGTTTCAAGTTTCCAGTTTCCAGTTCAAACGGCCAGAACCACAAATCACGATCTCAAATTCCAAATTCAAAATTACAAACTCGAAACTCGAAACTAGAAACTCGAAACCAGACATTTGTCCTCCCGCTCCTGGTGCGCAATCGCACGGGTTACCAGAATCTTTGCCGGCTGATCACGCTAATGAAACTGCGTGTCCCGAAGCATGCGAACCCGGGGGAATGCGCAGTTACGCTTGAGGAATTAGCGCCATATGCGGATGGGTTAGTTTGCTTGACAGGCGATTTTGACGGACCAGTTTTCGCAAACGGTTTGGGCGCAGGCGTCGCCCGCGCGAGAGGCGGGCAACGCGCTCCGCTAAACATCGAAGAAGCACAACAAACAGCCGCCCGCCTTGTCGATATTTTCGGCCGTGAAAATGTCTATGCCGAATTGCAGCGTCACTTCAACCGTGATGAAGAGGTTCGCAATCATGCGGTGATTGGCCTCGCGCGCAAGTTAAGGTTGCCGCTGTTGGCGACGAATGGCGTCTGCTATGCGACGCGCAGCCAACGTCAGGTTGCGGATGTCTTCAACTGCATTCGCAATCATGTGCGGCTGGAAACTGCCGGTAGTCTGCTTTCGATCAATTCGGAACGATTTGTGAAATCGCCAGCCCAGATGGCCGCGTTGTTTGCCGATTTGCCCGAAGCGATTGCAAATACGGTTGAGTTATCGTCGCGGCTGGAGTTCACGCTCAAGGACCTTGGCTACGAGTTCCCAAAATACCCGGTGCCGCCGGGTGAAACGATGACTTCGTTTCTGCGCGCGCGAACGTATGAAGGGGCTCATCTACGTTATGGGCGTAACGGCGCCTACACACGCGCGCAAAAACAGATCGAGCATGAGTTGAAGTTGATTGAGAAGCTGCAGCTTGAGGGCTACTTCCTGATTGTCTGGGACATTGTCGAGTTCTGTAAGCGGCAAGGAATCCTGATACAAGGCCGCGGTTCGGCAGCGAATAGCGCAGTCTGTTATTCCCTGGGCATCACGGCGGTCGATCCGGTCGGCATGGAGCTTTTGTTCGAGCGTTTTCTTTCGGAAGAGCGGGGTGAATGGCCGGACATCGATCTCGATTTGCCGAGCGGCGATCAGCGCGAGCGCGCGATCCAATATGTTTACGAGCGCTATGGGAAACTCGGCGCAGCCATGACGGCGAACGTGATCACTTATCGCGGCCGTTCGGCAGCTCGCGAAGTTGGCAAGGCGCTGGGTTTTGACGACGAGACATTGGGACGCTTGTCAGGCCTGGTCCACACATGGGAATGGAAAGATCCGAAAGATACTACTGAGCGGCAGTTCAAAGATGCCGGACTTGATCTGCGCGATCGGCGCATCAAGAAATTCTTTCAGCTTTATCAAGCCGTGCAGGATTTGCCGCGGCATCTGGGCCAGCATTCTGGTGGCATGGTGATTTGTCAGGGTCAGCTTGATTCGGTGGTGCCGCTCGAGCCGGCCGCCATGCCGGGCCGCGTCGTGGTGCAATGGGACAAAGAAGATTGCGCCGATCTCGGCATCATCAAAGTCGATCTGCTGGGTCTCGGCATGATGGCGGTGCTGGAAGAGACGATTCAGATCATTGGCGAGACTGCGAAAGAAGAAGTAGATCTCGCGCATTTGCCGCAGGATGACTCGGCCGTCTATGCGGCGCTGCAACAAGCCGACACGATTGGCATGTTTCAGATTGAGAGTCGCGCGCAAATGTCTTGTCTGCCGCGTCTGCGCCCGACAAAGTTCTATGACATCGTGGTACAGGTAGCGATCATTCGGCCGGGACCGATCGTGGGGAACATGGTGAATCCTTATTTAGAACGACGTCTCGGGCGCGCGCCGGTGCGCTATGCCCATCCTGATCTGGAACCTG
Organism: Pyrinomonadaceae bacterium; assembly: GCA_035606795.1. Classification (GTDB taxonomy): domain Bacteria; phylum Acidobacteriota; class Blastocatellia; order Pyrinomonadales; family Pyrinomonadaceae; genus UBA11740. The sequence continues at coordinate 10,823 of DATNEI010000124.1, read as the reverse complement.
TTCTGAAACGAACATTGGGCGTGCCGTTGTTTCAAGAGCAACTTCTGAAGATGGCTATGATTTGTGCGAACTTCACCGGCGGCGAGGCTGAAGAGTTGCGGCGCGCGATGGGTTTCAAACGATCTGAGCAACGCATGAAAGAGATCGAAAAGAAGTTGCGCTGGGGGATGACGAGGAAGGGAATCAGCGGAAAAGTGCAGGAGGAGATTGTGGAGCAGATTGCGTCGTTTGCGCTCTACGGATTTCCGGAATCGCACGCAGCGAGCTTTGCGTTGATTGCTTATGCGAGTGCGTACCTCAAATGTCATTACCTGGCGGCCTTTACCGCGGCCACACTCAACAATCAGCCGATGGGTTTCTACCAGCCATTCACGATTATCAAGGACGCGCAGCGGCATGGATTGAAAGTTTTGCCGGTGGATGTGACGCGATCGAACTGGGAATGCAGTGTCGAGCCTGAGGGTGTCGGGGATAGGGGGTTGGGTGTAGCAATCCCAAGTCCAACGCCCAAAATTCAAAGTCAGGAATCAGCGTCCCGTAGGGACGAAATATTCATAGATAATAGCAACAATAAATCTCACGAAGCCCCTTTAGGGGCGGAACAATCATTTCGCTCCTATGGAGCTTCAGAATCATTTATCAACTCAGGAGCTATAAATATTTCGCCGCTCTGCGGCGATAACCGAACCAATGCGCCAGCACTTCGCTTAGGTTTGTTGTGTGTCAAAGGGTTGCGTAAAGAAGCGGGCCAGGCAATAGTGCGCGTGCGCGATGAAGGTCCTTTAACCAGCATCGATGATTTGTATCGGCGCGTGCCGGAGCTGCGGAAAGATGAGTTGCGGAAGTTGGCAGCGGTGGGGGCGCTGAACTTCATTCAAAGGCAAAAGGCAGAAGGCAGAAAGCAAAAGGCAGAAAGTAGGTGTCAGAAGTCAGACCTCAGACGTCAGACCTCAGAAGTCAAACGTCAGTTCAAAGTCCAAAGTGAAAAACAGACGTTGGACGTTGGACTTTCGACTTTGGACAACGAATCACACCCGACACCCGACACCCGACGCCCGGCGCCGCATCGTCGGGATGCGCTCTGGCAGGTCGAACGCGTCTCGCGCGCTCCGGGTCCTTTGTATGAAACTCTGGAGGAAACCGGGAGTTCACCACTGCAAAAGATGAACTTGAATGAAAAATTGAACGCGGATTTGCGCGGCACGGGAATCACGATCGGCCGGCATCCCATGGCGCATCAGCGTGAGTGGCTAAACACGCTGAAAGTGATGCCTGCCGGCCAACTGAAAACTTTGCGTAATGGGATGTGGGTGAAAGTTGCCGGCTGGGTGATTGTCCGTCAGCGTCCCGGCACAGCCAAGGGCTTTGTCTTTTTGAGCATGGAAGACGAAACCGGAATTTCGAACATCATTGTGACGCCGCAGCTTTTCGAGACGAATCGGCTCGCGCTGGTCAATTATCCATTTCTGTTAATCGAAGGTGTCTTGCAGCATCAGGACAATGTGGTGTCAGTAAAAGCCAGAAAGATCCAGCCATTGGAAATAAAGGTTGAGAGTCCCAGCTCTCACGACTTTCATTAAGGGACGCATTTTCCTGACGGTCTGACTTCTGAAACAAAAAGAGGCGGGAACCCCGCCTCTAAGCTGTCTTTATTTGCATGGCTCAGATTATGGCCGGCGACGACGAGGCGGGGTCGAAGTTTTCTCAGGCGTGACGTTCGCCTGTGCCTTGAGCGCGTCGATCAATTCTTTCGCCTCAGTTTTCAACTGACCGTCGGGCGCTTTGTCAACGAATCGCTGCAAGTAATTCGCCGCTTCCTGATACTTTGCCTTGTCGTTGTTATTCAACGCGCCGATATTGAACATTGCCTGGCCAATGCGCAGCAATGCGTCCGGATCATCAGGAGTCCCTTCCAAAATCTTCTGATAAGCGGCGACTGCGCGTTCGAAACCGGCGACGTCGGAAGCAGTATCAAACAGGATTTGCGCCACGTCCTTTTCGGCCTTCGTCTTCTTGACCGGATCGGTTTCCGCTGCCATGTAGTCCTGATACGCGGTCAACGCTGCCCCAGCTTGCGACGGATCCGTCTTGACGAGTAATCGCATACCTTCAGCCCGGTAAGCGAGAACCTCGAGTTTCTTGGATGCCTGCCCAGCCTGGGCTTGAGGATCCGTCGCTGGTGTCTCCTTATTAGCTGCTTCCAGACCCTTGTTGGCTGCATCGACTGCGGCGTGAAAATCTTTATCCGCGCTTTCCCTCTCGGCATCTTTCTGCGCCTGTTCAGTGGCTTTGACCGAAGCGTTGTAGTGGTTGACACCTCTCAATCTCAAAGCCAGTGACTTACGGGAATAAAGCACAACCTGGTCAGGGTCGGATGCGAGTCCTTCATCGAACTGCTTGATCGCTTCGTCATAATTCGGCGGATTGGCGTTGAGCGCGTCCTGCCCCGCCTTGAACGTGCGGTTCAGGACCTCGTTGATGTTAGTGACCCGCGTCTTTTCCGCTTCGTATTTCTTGAGTTCCTCTTCGCGTTTAGCTTTAGACGCGGCGCTCTCGCCACCGCTACTGCCGTTGGAACTTGAACTGCCGCCACCGCCTTTTGCGAAGCTAATGGCTTCGTCGCGCGTGAATTTACGTCCGTCGCCCGGTCCGAGCGTGATGTTAACGACATTCTCGCCGCCTGGCTTTAGCCCGCCCTTGGCGTTAGGAGAGGCGCCCGGTGCACTCACAGAGACGGTGTACTGGCCGACGATCATCAGGCCAACGAAAACCCACTCGCCTTTCTTGTCGGACTTGGCGTGCAACTCGCTGGCAACGTCGGTGCGATAGATGTCGATGGTAGCCCCGGCGACCGGAGTTTCTGTGCCGTCCGCGCCCAGCATTTTCACCGTGCCGCGCAGCGGGGCGACTTGGGCTGACGCGGCTCCGGCTGCCAATAACAAAATCGCCGAAACAGTAAGGATGTTCAGTAATAGAGAACGACGCATTTAAGCTCCTCCAGAAATCTGCTGTGCGTGACAGCCGTCGTTAAGATGCCTTTGATCCCAAACGAGTTGTAGCAACTGAGTAAACGTTAATGACCGCAAACGCCACTGTCAAGCATAGGGAATTGGATCGGCGACCCCGGCTTCGTGAAAAGCGCGCAATCGTAACGCACAGGAATCACAACGTCCACAAGCGAGATCCGCGGCTTGATAACATGACCAGGTTAACTCCAAAGGAGCCGCCAATTCCATGCCTTGTTTTACGATCTCTGACTTTCGCATGTATATGACGGGCGTCACAATCTCGATTTGCGTGTCAGGCTTCGTCCCGGCATCAATGGCCCGCTGGAACGCCTCGTAAAAGTCAGGCCGGCAGTCTGGATAGCCTGAAGAATCCTCAGCCACTGCGCCGATGTAGATCCGATCGCCGCCGATTACTTCCGCCCAGCTGGTGGCGATCGAAAGCAGATGCGCATTGCGAAAAGGAACGTAGCTGGTCGGAATTTCAGATGACTGCAAGTTGGCCTCAGCGACCGGAATGTCCGTGTCCGTCAAAGATGAGCCGCCGATCGCGCTCAAGTGTTCAATTGAGACCGCAAGCCGCTTTTTTACTTTGAAGTGATCAGCCAGCGCGTCAAACGCGCGCCGCTCGCGCGCTTCGGTACGCTGACCGTAGGAAACGTGCAGAAAAGCGAGTTCCTGGTTCTCTTCATTTGCAATGGCTGCGGTTACGCACGAATCCATGCCGCCGGAAACGAGGCAGATGGCTAAGGATGAAGGATGAAGGATGAAGGATGAAACTTAGCCGATCTCTTCAATTGGTTCAACTATTTCGGAGGTTCCACCCATTTATTTCTCATGTGCCATTTGACATCTCTCATTTGCTATTTAGGAAACGTGGTCCGATGCGCCGAAATAACAAAATGACAAATGTCCAATGACAAATGATAAATGGTCTTTTCAAACCCCGTGAACATCCGGTCCCCAAATGTACTTGTGGAGCTGCAACTGCATGCGGACACGCAGGCCGCTTTCGCTAACCCAACCCGCGAGTTCCTGCAAATCGATTTGGTCCCACGCCGGCGAAATCAGAATTGCGTTGGCGCGGTTCTCAAGGTCGTACTCGGAAATGATCTTCAGGGCGAAATCCCAATCGCCGCGATCGGCGACGACAAATTTCACCTCATCAAGATCCGCACGCAGGCGTATCAGGTTTGACCAGTCATTGCGCTCACCCTCGCCGGAAGCGGGGCATTTCACATCGAGAATGATCTTGGCGCGCGCGTCGACTTCCGCTGTCGAAACGAACCCTCCAGTTTCAATTAGCACTTCGTAACCTTCGTCGCAAAGACGGTGAATGAGATGGAATGCTTCCCGCTGTGCCAGAGGTTCGCCGCCGGTCACTTCGACTAACGGACAGCCAAAGTCGCGCACCTTCTGCATGATGTCATCGATCGTGAAGTGGTCACCGCCGGTAAACGTGTATTCGCTGTCGCACCAGGTGCAGCGCATAGGGCAACCCGTCAGACGCACAAACGTGCACGGCCGCCCGGCGTGGGTGGATTCACCCTGAATTGACCGAAAGATTTCTGTGACGCGCAGCATCGAATCTGTGGAATTAGCGATTTTAGGTGCTGAATTCCCGATTGTCGATTTGCGGGTAGCGCGGCAAACCACGAGACACGCCCGTCATCAAATCCACGTAGACAGCGGCAAACACGCCGGCTTCGGGCGTCTAAATATCGTGATAGCATTGCAGGTTGACGCCGCGACAGACATTTTGAAGAAGAAAGCACAACGCATCGACGAAGTAATGGCGGCCGGCGCGAAACAGTTGCTCGCCCGCGCCGAGAATTCGCGTTCGCTCGAGGTCGAATCTGTGCTCCCGCGGGTGCGGGCCACGGTTGAGAAATACTTGCTGAAGCATGACGGGGATGCCGGCGCCGACGCGGTGGCCGCGTTCATAGAAAGTATGCATGCCGACGATTTGTGCCTGGCTATCGCCTGTCAGCGTGGCGATCAAGCGGCCTGGAGCGATCTGGTCGAGGGATACGGTGCGACTGTTCGCTCAGCGGCACGGTCGGCCAGCCCCAACGAAGAGATGGCTGAGGATCTTGCCCAATCGATTTGGGCTGAGCTTCATGGTCTGAAGACACAGGAAGACGGCCGGCCCTCAGGCAAGCTCGCGTACTACTCCGGATCTGGATCGCTGGGTGGGTGGTTGCGCGCAGTCGTCGGGCAGCTGGCAATTGATCGGCATCGCCGCGAATCACGGCTCGTACACACGGAAGAAGACGCGGAGTTCGATCGTCTTTCACGCGACGCCGGAATCGAAAGAAACACGGGCGACGGCTTCAGCTCTGACGCAAATCCCGAGGAGGCATTGGCGACGCACCTGGCGTCAGTAGCAGTTGAAAAGGCGCTGACGCGCGCGCTGACCGATTTGGATGATGAGGATCGGCTGCTCGTAAAGTTGTATTACTTTGACGGACTGAGACTGCGCGAGGCCGGCGCGGTACTGGGTTTTCACGAGGCCACGGCGAGCCGGCGGCTGACACGAATTCACAGCGATGTGCGCAAGCGCGTCGAAGAGCAACTGATGAATGAACACGGCTGGACAAAATCTGAGGCGTCGCGATCCTTGTCGCAGGTCGCAGCGGTTTTGCAAACGGATGTCGAGTCGCTTTTGCAAGCGCCGCAGCCTTCGTTGGTTCAGTCGGCGGCCCCGGAAGGGGAGTCCGCTCCGATCTAGGGCTGCCGGAGTCGCAAGATTGGGCACTTATTTCGTTCAAGTGATGGAAAGTTCGACTTACCCGTCGATTAGCAGTTAACGATGCCAAACGATTCAGAGATTGATGTTCTTTTGCGCCGCCACGCGAACGTGGCGAGCGAGATGGAGAACTCTGAACACCTGGATGCTGATGAATTAAACGCGTTCGCAGAAGGGGCGCTGCCGATGGCTGCGCGTTCGCGTTACGTTTCGCACCTGGCAGATTGTGGCGATTGCCGTCGAGCTGTCACTCAATTGACAGCTGCTTCGGGTCGCGTGGAGCCAGAGCGCGTTCCGGCATCGGAATCAATCACCGAATCCTGGTGGCAAAAACTAGGAGCACTGCTTGCGCCACCGGTATTGCGCTATGCAGCATTCGCTGCGGTGTTAATTGCGGTAGTAGGAATCGGATTCGCGGTGTGGCAAAAATCTCATAAGGCGCCGGCCGGTTTGATCGCCGAGAACAAACGATCCAGCAACGCTGAGGAGCTGGAGGCGAGGCAGCCTCAGGAAACGACAACAAGGGGAGCCGCAGCGTCAGAGTCCCCGGCAATTGCGAAGGCGTTTACCCAATCAACTCCGGCGCCGTTTTCCGATCAAAAGAAATCTGAATCGAGCAACGACAATCCACCCTCGCCGCCAAAGCCAGTGGACGCTCTGGCGCGAAACGACGCGCCCTCAGTCGCAGCCGGTCAGGCAGCGGCGCCTTCGAACAACGCCGCAGCTCCGTCGTACGCACCGCCTCCTTCGACGGAATCAGTGCGTGTAGAGTCCGAGACGCGCGAGCGTGAACAACAGACGATCAGCGACTTGCACGGCCCACGCCGCGGTGAATCAGTCGACAAGTACAAAACGATGGACGATCGGTTGCGTGCCGGTGACGTCGCGAAGGGACGCGATGAGGATCGCGGCCGTGCGGATGCCAAGCAGCCAGTTTCCAAGGAGGAAGAAGCCAGGAATGAAGGCGGTGCTGCTCGCAAGCGATCCGAACCGCGGACTGCAACCTTGCTTGGGGCGAACACAGAAGCACGGCAGGAAACTCCCAAATCCGACAAAGCAGGGCCTCCCGAGGAAGCCGAGACACGCTCGGTCGGCGGCCGAAAGTTCACGCGGCAGGGAAATTCGTGGGTTGACGTCAAACTAAAGTCTTCGATGTCGATTAAGACAATTGCCCGCGGAACTGACGATTTCCAGAAGCTCGACTCAGGTCTCCGCTCAATCGCTCAACAATTCAGCGCCCCAGTCGTCATCGTCTGGAAAGGGAAAGCATATCGAATACAGTGAATAGTGAATGGTAAATGGTAAATGGAACGAACTCAGACGCAAGTCTGATCGTAACCTGTGAGGAAGCTTTTTCTATTCACCATTTACGATTTACTATTTACCACGATGTACTGTCCATCCTGCGGCACCGAAAGCACCGGCCTCAAATACTGCAATCGCTGTGGTGCAAACCTGACCACGCTTACTACCCCGCCCGAGATTATCCAGATTAATCTGACAAAGCCGGCTGTCCTCATCGGAATCATCATGATGTTTTTGACGCTGGGCGGATTTACTTTGCTGATCGTCGGTGCGCGTATGCTGGCGAGTGTGATGCATGGCGATGATCCCCTGATGGGGCTGCTCATCATGGGAATGCTCGTCATCATGATCATAGATATCATTCTCGCGCGGCAGCTCACGAAACTCATCAATGCGGCGTTGAAGCCAACTTCGCAAACGACAATAGCTACTCCAAATGCCCCGGCACAGTTGCCGCATCCGGCACAACAATTCGTGCCTCCCGGCAGCGTTACAGAAAACACGACCCGCTTCTTTGAGGGCGCTTATCGAGGAACTTCAGAAATTACACCGTCAGCAAAGACTTCTGAATGAATCGCGAAGGCGGGTGTAGGCTAAATAGGATTTACCATGACCGTGTACTGTTCATCCTGCGGCGCCGAGAGCACCGGCCTTAATTACTGCAAACGCTGTGGAGCGAATCTCAGCGTTCCACAGACTGCGCCTGTGGTGCAACTCGTGCCGACCAGCGTGACGAAACCCATTCTCATCATGGGAGTTTTGATCGCGATGATTACGCTTGGCGGCTTCGCTGGGATTATCTCCGGGACGATCGAGATGGTTGAGCGTGGCGCGGGCAGCGTTTCTCCGGCGCTGCCGGTCCTGGGATTGCCTTGCCTCCTCATAATTGACATCCTCTTAATTCGACAGCTTTCCAAATTGATTAGCGCGGCGCTTTCACCAAATCAGGTCCCGGCTCCGCAGCCACTGCCCCCCATGCAGACTGATGCGCGTTACATGCCAACCACAACGACGGGGCGAATTGAAGGAGTTCCAAGTGTTACCGAAAACACTACACATCTCCTCGAAGAAACATATCGTCCTCCGGGTGAGCCTCAGCCGCGAAACCGTTAAGTAGTATTTGCTACCCCGATTCGTCAGTTGATACATTTCTCTGGTTCGCCCATCTCCAGAGTCGAGAGGTTCTGCCGTATGCAACCGTCGCCGAAGAAGCTCGCGATTATTTCGCTCGCCGCACTGTTATTCGCCGCCGCATTTCAGCCCACGTCTTCGAAAGATTTCACCGCGTCCGGCCAGCGTCGCCCGAAGGCGGCGCGCGGCAATCCTGATATCCCGAGAATCGTCAGCGAAATCAATGCGCGCAATATTGAAGCGACGATTCGCAAACTGGTGAGCTTCGGCACGCGCAACACGCTCTCTGAACAGAACAATCCAAACCGTGGCATTGGCGCAGCCCGCGATTGGCTCTACGGCGAATTTCAAAAGGCCGCAGCGCAATCCGGCGGCCGCATGACTGTCGAAAAGCAGACTTTCGAGCAGGCGAAAGCCGCGCGCGTTCCCGAACCGACAATGCTCACCAACATCGTTGCGACCTTGAAAGGCACGCAGCCCGAATCAGCCAACCGCGTTTACGTCGTCAGCGGCCATTACGATTCGATGTGCACCAGCCCAACTGATGCGAAGTGTGACGCACCCGGCGCGAACGACGACGCGTCCGGAACCGCGGCGGTGCTGGAGATGGCCCGCGTCATGGCGAAGTACAAGTTCGACGCCACGATCGTCTTCATGACGGTTCCCGGCGAAGAGCAAGGTTTGCTCGGGGCGACATATTTCGCCGAACAGGCGAAGAAGAACAACATGGACATCGAGGCGATGTTCACGAATGACATCATCGGAAACAGCCTGGGTGGTAACGGCGTGCGTGATCGCAAAACCCTGCGGCTGTTTTCCGAAGGCGTGCCGACGAATGAAACTCAACAGGAGGCTGCCACCCGGCGCAGCGTGGGCGGCGAGAACGATTCACAGTCGCGGCAACTTGCGCGCTTCATCAAGGAGGTTGGCGAGCGCTACGTGCCGGCGATGAAAGTCTGGATGATCTATCGGCGCGATCGCTACGGACGTGGCGGCGATCATCAACCGTTTCTCGAGCGCGGTTATGCGGCGGTGCGTTTCACCGAACCGAACGAAGACTATCACCATCAACATCAGAACGTGCGGATCGAAAACGGAATTCAGTACGGCGACCTGCCGCAGTTTGTGGACTTTGACTACATCGCAAATGTCGCCCGCGTGAACGCCTCAGCGCTCGCCGTGCTCGCATCCGCGCCCGCGCGCCCGAAGAATGTCACGATGCCCGGTGGCTTGGCCTATGACACGCAGTTAAGTTGGGAAGCGAACAAAGAGCCCGACCTGGCGGGCTATGAAATCGTCTGGCGTGACACCACGGAAGCAACCTGGACGCATTCGCAGGTCGTGGGAAACGTAGTCACGTTCACCATGAAAGGCATGTCGAAGGACAATTATTTCTTTGGTGTGCGCGCTGTGGACAAGCAGGGCAACCGCAGTCCCGCGACTTATCCCCATCCGGCTACGCGTCAGCAGCCGGCGAATCGGAGTGCGGGAAACTCAAACTCGCCGTGATCATGCCAGTCGTTGCGGGGCGCGGATGTAACCGCAAGCTGTCCTGGATGGTCTTACTTAGCAGGGGATATTTAGTCAGCCAATTGCGGAACTGTCGCGTCTAAGTTCACGTGAGCAGATGTTGGTTAGTTGGCAGTCTTTTTCGAACAAAAACCATGAAAATCAATAGAAGTCGGTTTCAGATGCTCGGGCGCATGCGAAAAGTGACAGCGCTCGTTTCCCTGGTTGCCTTGGTCTTGACCACCTTTGCCGCGGCGGCTACCGGCCAAAGCATGAAGGCGACCACCACAGTGAAGAGCGGCAAGCTGTCTGAAGAGCAGCGCATTCTGCACGTGCTCAACCGGCTCGGCTTTGGCGCGCGACCCGGCGATGTCGAACGCGTAAAAGCGATGGGGCTCGACAGATATATTGAGCTCCAGCTCAATCCCGAGAAGATCGACGACTCGACGAGCGAGGCGAGACTGCAGAACCTCGAGTCGCTGCGGATGACGACACCGCAACTTTACGAGAAGTATCCGCAGCCGGGACAGCTCCTCCGCCAGTTGCAGAAGCGCAATGACTTGCCGGCCGATCTAGCGGCCGCGCGCGACAATCGCACGAAGGGTGGGGCAAACGCTGCGCCGAATCAGAATCAGCCCCAGAGTCAGCCCCAGAGTCAGCCCCAGAGTCAGCCCCAGAATCAGCCGAGGCCTGGCGAATCAATGAGCAATGAGATGCAAGGGCCGCCGGCCAATTCTGCGAATGCGAACGCCAATCCGAATCCGAACGCCAACGATGCCAACCCAATGAACAACGCTGAGTATCGTCGCGCAGTCTACGAATACTTCAAAGAAAACAATTTGCGGCCACCGCAATTCATGACGGGCGAGCTGCAGATGGCGCGCATCCTGCGCGCGGTTTACAGCGAACGACAGTTGCAGGAAGTTCTGGTGGACTTTTGGACAAATCACTTCAACGTGTTCGCCGGCAAAGGCGCCGATCGTTGGCTGCTGACTTCTTACGACCGGGACACGATTCGGCCGCACACGCTCGGAAAGTTTTCAGAGCTGTTGCGCGCCACGGCCGAAAGTCCGGCGATGCTTTTTTATCTCGACAACTTTCAGAGCGTTTCGCCGAACGCGCCA
>DATNEI010000132.1:0-23621 GCA_035606795.1 Pyrinomonadaceae bacterium | reverse complement strand
TCACGACATTGCCGTTTTGGTCCTTCAGATCGCTGAGATCACAAATCTTAATCAGGTCCCGCAACTGCGGTGGCTTTGGATTTCCGGACGACGGCTCCTGCGGCACGATTTGCTGGCCGTCGAGTTCCAGGAGAACGCTTTTGGGTCCTTTTTCGGATTCGGCGCCGTAGTAAGTCTCCAGCACGCGATCCATTCCGCGGCGCGTAAGCGGCAGTGGCACATTGATGGGCTCTGCGAGATGGCTGATCTCGTCTTCTTTTTCCGCGCGATTGAACAGTTGAATGTCTTTGCCGAGTACGTCAAAGAGATAGCGCTCGTCGTCGAAGCGGTATGCCGGCGCGCTGGTGATCGGATAATCGCGCAATCGATAAAGAAAAATTCCAACGTTCGGGATGTTGTACTTGCCGCGCTGCGATGCGATGTGACGAACGTCCACATTGCGCGGTACGCGGTCGAAAGGTGTGTTGATGGCTTCCAGCGCGGCCGTATCGCGAAGGCTTGCTACCGAAAGATTTTTCGGCCGCAGGTGATTCAGATATTGGGTGGTTGCCAGAAGTTGAAAGTATTCGACGACAGATGCCGGCCAGTCAGTCACATCCTGCGCCAGTTGTTCCAACTCGGCGGCGGTTCCTTTGCGGCGCCGGTGCGCGAGGGTGTTCGCCACAATGGCTCGCTGAGTGAAACTGGCTCCGGGGAACGCGTTGATGCCGCGCGCGCCGACCAGATCGCCGATATAGGGCACGACCCACTCAGCGCACGTCTCAATAAAGAGATCGTCGTAAAGCTGATCGACATTTTCTTCCAGCACGGAGGTCTGCTCGGCGATCACCGCAAGCAAAGATTTCAGGGGGCCGCTTTGCCGTTTCGCTTCCAGACTCTCGAATTCTTTTTCTTCTTTCGCAGTCCGCGTGTCCTGATTACGAAGGATTTGCAGGCGTGCCAGTTCGGCCGGCGTGAGCAATTGCGTGCGTTCCGCGATTTCGATATCGCGGATGCGATAGATCGCCGGCAGGAGCGAATAGAATTTCTCGACGTCAAAGCTCATGCAAAGGTTCCTAAATCAACCGGCCGCGGATCAAGCGTCAAAAGTTCCGCGGGAAATGTGTCAGTGCCGCCCACCAGCGGCAGGGCGGCGGCGATATGGTCAAGACGATCGGAATCTTCATCGGATCGATAAAGCGCAGTTACATTGACAGCCAGCACGCCGGTCACATCCTGCAAGACGCCGACGACTTCGCTGAGATGGACCGGTTGTCCGAACGCGCGCGAGTCAAACGAGAACGCCTCGCGCAGCGATTTTTCGGCAGCAGCCAAAACGTTTGCGGCGAGGTAATCGGGATTGATTTTCAGTTGCGCGGTGACTCGGAAGAATCGAGGTGAATAAGACTTGATCAGCACCGGCGTCAACGAATCGCCGGATGACTGAATGGCATTTACCAAATTGGTGTGCAGCACGCCCGGGTCTGCAACGTCGGCGCCGTTGGCGCCGGCAACGGTCACAAACACCCCGCGCGTTTCGCCAAACCAGGTCGAGGTTGCCAGCGCCTTGCCGATGCCGCTGAAGGCGCGCGCAAAATCTTCGTAGTCGCGAAGAGAGACCACCCGCCCGAGCGTCAGAATAGTGAGTGGCGCGTTCTGTTTGGCATCAGCGAGGATTTCGGGATCGGCAGCGCCACTCGGAGCGATCGGATTGGTCACACTCTTCACCCCCAGCGGCCGCGTCATGAGCTGAGTCAGTTGATCGTGCTTGACCAATCCGCCCAGCCCGATTCCTTTCCGATATTTCGCCGTGACGTTCTCCTGGCCCGTCGGCAGCCGCGCCCCGGTTTTGCCATCTCCGAAAATTACTGTGGTATTTCCCTGATCGTCGCGCCGCGTTACGTAAATTCGCTCCTGTGGTTCATGTCCGTAAAAGTCCGGCACTTCATGCCAAAGCACGTCATTGACTCGTACTTCAAGCGTGCTCGATGCACCGCTCGGATCGGCCGAACTGACGTAAGTCAGCGGCGGATGGCGCAATACAAATTTTTGAAAAGTTTGCGTCCCATCGCCGCCGCCGAGTGTCTCCTGCACCGTTTCGCCGTGGGTCGCCGGGGCCACATTGGCATTGATGGTCACGGTGGTGCGCAGGTACGTGTAAACCAACGACTCGGCAAAAGTGATCAACGTAAAGCCGCCTTCCACGACGACGTCTTTTAACGTGAGTGCCTCGCTGGCAAAGACGCCGGAGAGATCGGTTCGTTCACCGCTGAGAATTACCCGCTGACCGATGTTCAATCCGAGATAGATGCCGTCGAGCGTAATGCCGTCAGTTACGACTGACGCCGGTTCGATCAAATCGCTGATTGGCAATTCGGCCAGCGGCAACTGTTCACTGTTGATAAGCGCGGTGGTCTTGCGGACTTCGAACTGTGATTTCTTATCGGTCGCGTTGTCTCCCAGTCCGGCGCCGCTGCCGGATGCGAGCCGCAGGCCGGTTGATTTGCCGCTGATGCCGAACCCAGCTAGCGAGGCTTCGTTAACTTCGGCGACGGTATAGGGGAAGAAGCTCGGGCCGTTGCTCGTGGACAATTCCAGCACAGCCCATTGACCTTTGGTGACGCCGGCAAACGTTCTCTCCAAATAGACGTCGGCGTCGGTGTAATACTTGTCATCGTTCGGGTCCTTCCAAATCTCAAACCCGTTGTCCCAATCATGGTCGTAAAGAAAGCCGCCACCCGCTTTGAGCAGCGTTTTGTATCGCGGGGCGTTGTGGCCGAAGATCGAAGCCCGGTCGCGAAACGCAAACACGCCGATCTTATCGAGCAGCGATGGTTGCTGGAGCTGCCTGCGAATATTGATTGCCAGAGCGCGCGGGTTCCACAATTGAATGCGCGCGACAGCAGAGAGGTCCGCCGCTCTCCAGGTTGTATTAATGATTTGTCTTGCTTGCGTGTCGCGCAATTCCGTTCGAAACAGGAAATCTCTGAAGATCGCCGGAAACAGTTGTGGTCTTTTGTAAGGCAGGGTCTCGGGCGTTGAAACCAACTCGAGACGGGTCGTCTTAGCGACCTCGTCTACGGTGACCTTGAGAATACTTTTAACTGCCGGCGCGTTCGTCCCGTCGACAATCAACACTTGGTCGCCAGCTTTCACATTGTTGTTGGCGCCCTGCAGAACGACGACCTGCATCGAAGAGGAAACTGTTTGCGGCTGTGTCAGTCGTGGTTTGATCGCGTTCCATTCGGGACGGGCCTCGACCGGTTGCACAGTCTCGAAGGTCTGGGCCTGCTCACCCGGTCCGGGTACACTTTGCACTTTTGTACCTGTATCGATGGTGATTGGCGGCAGCGTTTCGGGCGCAGCCTGTGCAGTCGTGCCGACCGCGAGCACCTGACCTAGTGCCCCCGCCGCATCCTCGAGTGTGAAAGCGAGATACGCATTCGCGGCGACCCCCGGCCGCAGTTCATATCCAATTAGCCGCGCCAGTTCGAGTACCGACAGCCGCTCAGTCGCCGTGCGCAGGTAGGCTTCGTTGGCAATGCGCTCCTGATAAAAACTAAGCACGTCTGAAACGACAGCCCAGGCATCCAGCAACGCCATGGAAAAGTCGTTCGCATCACGCGTGGTGAGCGCGCGCAACGCGGGCTGATCAGAACCAGACAAACGTGCCTGTAGCGTCTCGCGAAACTGTGCGTACGTGCCGACCCGATAAGCGATCTCGGACAAGCCCGGCCGATTGAAGGGCGATTCGGGCGTTTCCTTCGCGACGCCTTCGCAACAGCCACAATCGTTCAGCAATTGTTTGGTTTCTTCGCTCATGAATTACGCATGTGTCACAGTGAACGAGCCTCGCTCGGGAAAATTTGGATCGTTATCCATGCGCGCAATCTCCAGGCGCGCAAGTTCGAGCTTGCCGGATTTCAGCGCCAAGTCGCTGTCAATGCGCTGCCGTTGAAATTTTCGCAGCATGCAAGAGTCGACGCCGGCGACGGACTGCGCCGCGGCAATAACCGCACTCGTATAAACCGGCTGCCCAAACGTGAAGTTGTCCGGATGGAAGATGCCCAGTGTGCCGTTCGGCAGGACTCGGTTGCTGAAGACTTCAAGCAGCGCGTTCTGCACATCTTCAAAGAAGTAATTTGGCTTGACGCAGACAGCCAGTTCGATTTCCAGCGACACATAAACCGGGCCCTCGACTTCCAGATCCTGACCGGCCATCCGATAGCGCTCGAGGCATCCGCGTAACTTGGTCTCGAAGTTTTCGTCAACAGTAGCCCCGCCGAATCGGTCCGCGCTGACGAACATCGTGTGCCAACTGCCGGTCCAACGCAGCGTGGCAGCGGCGCGCTGCACGTCCAGATTGCAACGCTCTACGACGTCCTTGCGGGTCGTGATGGCTTCGTAATCGGCAGGTGTCACCGCGCGCTGCTGAATCCGAAAGGCGCCGGGCGCGTTGCGGCGCACTTCTTCAATTGTTTCCGGATCGAGACCGCCGCGAGCCGGGATCGGATTGGTGATGCGTAGAATTTGCTTATCGGTAATTCCCAGGTCCGAGGTCACCAGATGAGTGATCGTATCGGCGCCCACATTACCCTCGCCGCCATTCCCGACTCGATAAGTCGCCAGGAACTTCGTCCCTTCTTTGGGCCGCTCGCCGGACACGCCATCGCCAAAACGCAGGTACGAAGATCCATCTGCCTCCACCTCGACGACGAAGTTCTGATCGGATTCGTTGTTGCTGACGAGATCTCGCGTCGCTTCCCATTCTTCTTTCGGTCGATGCGGGTCGAGCAGGGTGACTGCCGCAACCGGAGTTTCGTTGGGCTTTCCGATCGAAGGACTGGCAATCGATATTGCGAACTTTGCCGGTAAGGCGGCGGAATACGGAGCGGCCTGAGTGACGGGGCCGCGCACAAGCCGGGGACGATACCGCGACAAGGTCTGCTGCACCTCAGGATCGTCACAGCGGCTTACGGTCGAGGGCGTGGTTCGCTGCAAGGCCGGATTCAGGGGCGGAACCGTGTCGGGCGCCAGCGAAGTAGCCAGCGAGTCAAATTTCGCGGGCAACACTTCCGGCACATCGGTGAACGTCATGCCGTGATCAACCAGAGCGACATTGCCGTAAGCGACGCCCACGTCACTGAATGAATCGGTCCCCACGCGCGCAGAAATACAAAGTGCGAAGGGCAGCGCATCCGCGCGATCCCATTCGATTTCCGTTACGGTGTTTCCGGCGGAAGGAGGCGATTCCAAGCTGCTGCGGAACGGATCGGTTGATTGGTGGTTGACTTTGGTGAGACGTACTGCGTGTCGATGCGTCGGATCAGCGTCGGCTTCGATGCCGGTGCGCGGGCCGCGTTTTTCAATCAACAGGAGCACGTCGCCAACTTTCAAATTGGGGAACGCGCCGTCAAGCGTCGCGCAGGTGCTGCCCTTTGCGAGACAGCAATCCTTTGCTCCCCACGTATAGAAAGTAATTTCATTGTGAGCTTTGTGCAGAGTCAGATCGTTTATCGAGTGCAGACTCTCGTCGCGCACCAGCTCGAACACCTGCGGGCGCCGCGTCATGAGATTTTCAAAGTCGAGCGCTGACTGTTGAATTACTCGCCGATCGGGGAACAAGCCGGTATTGGTGAGGAACTTTGTTGTCTTTCGTCCCTTACCCCTGTCGATCGTCAGGCCGTCGCCATCATTGCTGACCTTGAAATGGATCCATGACCGCGCGTTACGCCCGTCGTGCATCGGGTAATCGATCAGGCGTGCATGCCGCCGCACCGAACTGCGCAGGCGCGCGGTCCCAAGATAGCTTTCAGTGGCGACCGCATCCTGCTGATAACTCAGGTAGTCGCCGACATAAGCCAATAATTCAACGAGCGCGATTCCCAAGTCGGCAGCGCTTCGCTCTTGCCACTGCGGTTGTAGCAGCGCGATGCGATCGAGAATTAGCCGGCGGAAGCTGGCGTAATCTTTGGCGAGATAATCGATTTCCGGTTGAGTCGCTGACTCTGTGGGACAGGCGCGCTCTTGCCGGCAATCAAAATCGCTGGGGCAGGCTACCTTGAACGAAAAATCGATTGCCGACAGTAAAGGATCAAAGCCTTCCGGTGGCCCTTTCTGGGAATCGTTGATAAGGCGCAAGGTGTAGGTTGAGAAGTCGCCGCGCGCCGACACCTCGACGACCAGAAGATTGGCGGCCGCGGGTGGACTGGAAGGAGGCGAGACTAGTGCCGGTCTCGTTATCTTTACAACTTCTATATTCCTGATCCGCTCGCCACCCTCAATGCGGAAATTCTTCTCACTCAGCGTGTCGAGGGCGACGGTGTTGAGGAAATGAACGAACAAGGTTCTCTGCCGCTTGTCTAGTGAATCGGCCGGATTGTCCGACACTTCGAGAAAATCAATTCCGTTGAATTGATTGCTCGCCCGCACCGCATCGCGACGCGGCTCTTCATCGCAGCAGAAATAGATCATCTAAAGCGTTCCTCCGCGTATGAACTCGGCGGTCTGACTCTGTTGCGTGCGCCTCACCGTGTACTGCACGAATACCGTCAGCTTCGCGTCTTCAGAATCCACTCGTACCTCGTTGACTTCGATCAGATCGCCCAGCCACTGCTGCAGGGCGCCTTGCACCAGGAACTGGGTCGCCGACGCTAGTTCCTGGCTGTTCGGCGAGAACACCAGTCGTTGCAGGCCGCTGCCGAATTCCGGACGATTCACGCGTTCGCCGGGAGCAGTGAACAGCACCTGCTCGATCAGATCGCGAATATGATCGTCATCGCCGGTGTCGGCCGTGCGTCCTTTGCCGTCAAACCGAAATGGATAGTCGAGATTCATCGTCTTCACATTCCCGTGGCGCGCACTTGAGTCATCACAATCATCAGCGGCGTGCCGGTCGGCACGCAGATCGCCTGGCTATCCAGCAACAGCAATGGCTGGCCGTTGGACAGCAGGCGGACCGCTGAGGTGACGAACTGGGCAGTTACACATGGGCCATTTCCCGCGGGCGGCGGTGGCATCGCGCAACCCGCCACCACCCACGGCCCGGGCAGCGTTACGGTTGGTTGACCACTCACCAGCACGCGCGGATTAGGAACCGTCGGTTGCGCTTGCCCGGCGTGCGAGCACAAGACTGTCGCGCCGAAATGAAGTAAGAATCCTGGCATATCAGGTGATCACCAATGCGACTTTGTTAACCATCACGCTCGGCCCAACCATTTCTATGGACGCTCCTTTTCCGTTATTGATGTAAATGCCGGTGTCGTTGACGACGATCATCGCGCCGGTTGGACTTCTTAGGACGATGCCGCCCGTCCCCGGCGGCGCGGGGGCCGGTATCGGGGCCATCATCGGTAGGGGTGGCGCATCACTAATCGCCAATAGATGCTGCAGAGTTGTTTGAATAACAATGTTCTGTCCTGGCGGTATGGCCGGCGGGATTAGCGACGCAGCCGGCAGTTCCGCCGGCAGACCCCAGAAGCCACCTACCCAGATTGGATAGTCCGGGTCGCCCTGCTCGAATTCGACCCAGACGCCCGCGCCAATCTGAGGCACCATGAAAGTGCCCTCCAGTTTTCCGGCGAGGGGCACGCACGGCATTGCCCAACTGGTAGGAATCGGTCCCAGCACATCCGGCACTGAGACCATGACTCGACCGATCATCATCGGGTCGATGTTTTGGACCACGGTGCCGCGATACTTGCCGAAAAATTTTTTCGCGCCGTCACTCATATGATTAGACCGACTTTTACACCGGCACGGCCGGCGTGGTTGGAATCAAAGCGTTTCTGCTCAGTGAAAAACTTTGCTTGTATTCGCCATGCTTGATGTTGTGCGTCACGCTCCTTACGTAATAAAGGCCGTCGTAAGCGAGACCCGCGCCGCGCACGCCGACCAGGCTTCGTGCCTTGAGCAGCCGGCCATAACGCAGCACGTCGAGCGAGCCGGTTCCGGAAATCACATCTGAGGTTTTCGAAGCCTTCGCCAATCCAATTAGCGCCGCTTGAATTGGATTTAGTTTTGCCTGGCCCGAACTATCAGGTTCGTTATTCAGGAACTTGACGTGCAGCGGCAGCGGCGGCTTGGCCCCAAGTGGCGGATTGAGCGGGTTAACGTCCGGAATCGGAATAGGAATCGGCGCTTTACTGATCGAATCCTGGATGAACAGAATGTAGAGAGTCTTGGCCAGGCCGTTGTAAGTGAAGCTCAGCGATTCGACATTCGTGTGTGCGTCCATGTTGACGCTCAGAGCCGGCTGGGGTACGCCGATCTTAATCTCTGGTCCCCAGTAACCGACGTTCATCCCGGGCGCCGGACCCGGCTCGACATAAAAGACATAGCCGACTTTATCCGCGAGTAGATTGATGTAAGCGAGGTCCGTCCCCTGATGTTTGGGAATCTCCTTTACGGGAATCGGCACGTCGATGAGGATGCTGGGAATCACCAACGGCACAATTCCAAACATCGCATATTTGGCGATGCACAAAGCGACGCGGGCTTCAGCCGGCATTGCCGGATAAGGAATACCGCTGAAATCGATCAGGTCCATCGCCTGGCTGACGTCTTCGCCGGTAATGGTCAGCGTTGATTTTCCGGCGGCGTTGCTAGGCGCGACCTGCTGTTGGGTGATCAGGCCGTCCATGATCACGTTCGGAATCCCGTTGAGCGTGGCGATCAGGATCACGCGGATCATCGGATCGAAAAAACCGGCCGGAAGTAACGTCGTGGTGAGCAGAGATTTCTTTGCCAGCGAAAACGTGAGCTGAAATCCGCTGCGCGATCCAGCCGAGGTGGTGACTTGGGCCGACAAGAGCGCATCGCTAACTTCCTGCGGCACCGGGCCCGCCACGACCGGACCCATCAACAATGTGAGATAGACACCCTTAAGCATTCTGATTTCCCGGAATTCCTTCGGGCAGTGTGATTCGCAACTTGCGCCCGACCGTTTCGGTTAGTTCATCGGGGCGCATCGCGCTGTTAGCGTCACAGACGCGCCAGAACTGTTCGGCATCACCGAGGTAGTTGGCGGTGATATTGTCCAGCCGGTCGCCCTGGGTAACTGTGTGCTCAGTCAGCAACGCGAACCGATCAGCCGGCGGAACGAACCGGCGACGAACGTAAACAATCTTGCGGCCGTCGGCGGTTTCGTATTTCACTTGCTCGAGCACGTAATAACGACTGGTAACGGAAAACATCTCGGCTCCTTCATGGAATTCGCGTGATACCCAGCACATTCAAAGTGGCGCTGGGGGTTTTCTTCGCGAGGTTCTCTTTCTGCTGCTGGTAAGCGAGAAACAGGCTGCTGCCTTTGTGGTCAAAGGGCAGATCGTTCACGCTCAAAACGCGCATGCCTAAACTGATCTTGGCGCGAATTGGATTCAACGCCGGATCGAAAGCTTCTTCCGTGACACTGAATTCGGTAAGCCGCACGGGCACCACGCGATTCTTGCTCCAGATGAACAGCGTCAGCGGCTCCTCAGCCGGGGCGATCTCGAGCGTGCCTGCTTGCGCCAGGGAGTTGTTCGATTGCAGGCGAGCACTGTCGGGATAGACGATCGTCTCCAGCGCCGCCAGCTGCGCATGCAGACCCAACTCAACAACTGTTGGATTTTGGTCCGGAAACTCGAGTTGATCCGTGGCATCGATTTCCGCGTCGAGCTTGATCGTCTCTGCCGGCGGGCCGGTCAATCGCAGTGCGTCCAGCCGATCCCCGCCTTCGCTCGTGCCACGAATTTGCAGCGTACGACTGAGCGTGTCCGGGTTGTACTGCAGCGGAATCACGCGCAGCACCGTGCCGGTGTTGGGATCGACGAGGACGATTCCCCCTTTGAGAACTCTTGGTGATCCGGGAAATGTGCTCACTGCGTTCTGCCTCTCTGGAATACCAGCTGTTTTCGTCGCTATTCCGCCGGCGGAGCCGGTGGATTCTCAACTCCTTTGTCTCGCGCGAAGCTTTCCTTGACAGCTTTTTGCGGATCGAATGTCGGAAGTATCCATTCGATATCGTCGAGCGAAGGCGCGCTAAAACCTGTCTCGGACGAATAGGCGACAGGCTTTTTCAGCTTAAGACCCAATTTCAATCCGGTATCGAATTTGAACTCGGCCAGCTTCCACTCTTTCGTGGTCTCGACTTTGAAACGCCACACCCCGGCCTCAGCTTTAACGAAAGCTTTGAGCGCCAGATACAGGGCCAGCGCTAATAGCAACTCGAAGTCAGCCTGGGCTTCGAATGTTCCTTTGAAGTAACGGGCCTTGAGGTTCGAGAGAACGTGACCATTCAACGCTGCCGTCACGGAGACCGTAAGTCCCCCGGCCACAGACGCGATCTTCACATCCAGCGCGACTGAGCCACTGACCGAGCCGGTCACGCTGAAGAAAGCGGGAATGTAGACCTGACCACCCACTTCGACGTCGAGATCCACATTCGGTTCCAGCGGATTGAACGATGTCTTAATGTAACCGCCGCGTATCTCGCCCGGGCCGACACCATAATCCGCATAGATCCCCGCATCGATTTTCGCTTGCAGCCCGATGGGGCCGATCGATGCTCCGGGAATTGGAATCGAGATTGTCGGCATCTCGAAAATCGTGATTCTCTTTGCCGGATCCGGAAATTTTTTGAAAAGCAGATAGGGCGGGAAGGTAAGTGAGCCTATGACCGTGACCTTTTCCTGCTCGTCGATCTTGATCCCCGCAGCCGCAACCAAGCCGGGTTTGATCTCATAAGTGATATTGCCCTCGCCCGAGAATTTTCCCGACTCAAGCAAATGAATGGTCAGCTCACCGGTCGCTTTTGGCTTGTCCTTGGGTTTCTGGAATTTAAGCTTTCCGTCGCCCCAGATACGCGGTTTCGGAGCCCCAACCTTGCCCTCGTAATAAACGGTGAGGCTGCCGGTCAGCCCTTTGAAGTTAAAACCACTGACGCTACCTGAGCCTTTCAGTATTTCGCCGTCGAAATACGAGATCACCAGCGTGACGTCCGTGTCGATGCGCGGAATCTTGAACGCGCCCTTGCCGGTGAAATACCATTTCTGGTTTTTGTAGATGAGGCTTACGTTAGCCTTGTGGCCGCCGGGAATTTCAAGGTTGATGGTTCCTTGCCCGTACGGGCCCTTCTCGTTGAAGCCCGCCTCGACCGTGCCTCCGGTGACATAAGGCAACTTGATTTGAGTAGTCTCTGCTTTGGCAAAACCTGACCATTGCCCGTCCTCATATTTGATTTGTCCCTTAGCGTCATCGACTCCGGGTATGTAGGCATGAAGGTCCCCGGTTACCAGGAAGCCGCCGCTGGCGCCTCTCGTGATCTTTAACTGTGCATCCAGAATCTTTTTACCGCCGGGCGCCAAATCAAAATTGAGCGTCCCCGAGGGATTGAACTCCGGCGCCAGAACCAACGCGAGTTCCGCTTTCGTGATCGTAAGTCCGGGGAAGGGCGGCTTGATCTTGGCCGGATCAATTCCGGCAGTGACCTTTAGATCATTGGGCGAGAACTCAATGCCCAGATTCAGCTTGCTAAGTATGGGAATGCTGGGTGTGATCGTGCCGGCTCCCGAAAGTCCAACAGCGGGATCGTATTGAAGGCTGGTGATTGTGCCCTTGCTCAGGTATGGATAGGTAAATGCAATCTTCGGATGTTTGGCTTTCTCCTCTAACTTTAGTTCTCGCGTGTCGGAAACAATCAACGAAACCGAGCGTTCCTTGCCTTTCACTTTATCGATCGTGATTGGTAACCGCGTTTTCTGATTAGTGGTATCGATGAAGGCATCGACGGTGTCGCTGCCCTGTGCTTTGAGATTCAGTGTCTCCAGCACCATTCCGGGAATCAGCGTCGATGCTGCCTTGTTCTTGGTGTTGTCGGATGCGGCAAGCGCGACTTTGGGGTTGGTCTTACGTTTTGCGCCCGTCCCCAGCGGAAGCTGTAACGTGGTTGAGACGCCGGCCTTAATCTCGTAAGGCTCGGCCTCTTGAACACCGGCCCCAGCCTTCGCCTCAGCCGCTGCCTTGGCCATGGTGTCGGCTTTCTGCGCAATCTGACAACAGATGTTGCAGGTGGCTGACGCCTGGTTGACGTGGTCGAAATGCAGGATTATCTGGGGAACGTTTGTCAGGCTGCGGATCGATTCCGCTTTGTCTTTGAGGTACTTGAAGATCTCGCGGCCCGATGCTCCATTCTCGTCACGATCAAGCGGCAGGATGTTCTCGGTCGAGTTGTTCCCGCCGATTTGCAGCTCGATAACGTGATCCATCTCGCAGGTGTTCTTACCGGCCTTGGGCTCAAACGAAGTTAAGTCGTCGCCGCCCGCAGCTTTCCAGTTTTTCGCGGCGTCGTCTTTGGTCCAACCGACTCTGGCCAACCAAATCCTTCTCAGTTCAGTCGTATCCGGACGCTGTTGCTTGAGTACCGACCGCGGATTTCCGGCCGTATCGATAATCGATTCGAGAGCCTGGGCTCCGGCTCGTGTCTCCCATAATGTCTTTACCGGACCCTTCCCGGCCGGCAATGGGAACGGCTCTTTTACCTTGTAACCACGGATAGACGCGCTGATCACCCCTGGCCTCAGCTTTGATTGATGAGTCGCGATCTTCGAGAGTGGATCGGCAACCGGGACCTCTTCCCAATCACGCACGGGTTCCTCGACAGCCGGCTCTCCACCGGCGGGCGTGGCCGGCGGCGGTTGGGCTTCAGTACGCGAAATGATCGGCCCGGTTGCACGCGACGCAACCGGCGCCGGCGCAAAGGTAGCCCCCCTCGCCGGCGCTAACGCCGCATGTGCGGCCGAATCAGCTTCGCGTTCCAGATGCTGCTCCATCGCTCCGCCCATGCGAAGATCATTTGCATAGCGATGGACGCCGCCTTGCTGAACGGTATGCGCCAGTTCGTGCGCGAGCAGGTGATCGCCAGTCTGAGTCCCGGGATTGTAATTACCGTGATCGAAAACGATGTCGTTGCCGACCGTGTACGCCTTCGCGTTTACCGCACGCGCGGACTCAGCCGCGGCTGAATCGTTGTGAATGCGCACGCTGCCGAAGTCGTGGCCGAAGCGAGATTCCATGAACGAGCGCGTCGGCGTGTCGAGTGGGCGCCCGGGCGAGCTCAGTACTTGATTGACACTTGGTGGAATCGTTGTCGGGCCGGCCGCGCCATTGGACGCCCGCTGCAAAGTCTTGCCTTTGTTTTTCTTGTCGCAGTCGTCGCACTTGCCGCCGGATCCCGGCAACTGCCCGCAAGCACAGGCACGCTGGAGTAGCGCAGTAGGCACCGGCGTGATTGACGGCCGAGCCGCATGAGTTGCCGCCTGTGCTTGCGCCGGCGCATTTGTTTGGACGCGCTCGCCCATTACTTGCTGCCTCCGTGGATGGCGTTTGCAATCAACCGTCCGATGGTTCGCGATGGCGCATTACTCGGAACCTGAAAAGTGGCGCCTCTCAATCTGGTTGCATCTCTCTGAAAATGCGCCGGAGCTTTTGTGCTCGCCAACATCTTCGTCAACTCAATTTGCGTCACATCGCCAATCGCTCCCGCAGACACGACCGGAAATCCATGCAGCACTAATTCGGCGATGTGCAGAGTTCCAACCGAATTAGCATGCGGCGCAATCGGAGTCGCTCGGCCCCCACTCGCGATTTCCCGCCCGGCGCCGCGATGTGCGCGCAGCCACCACATCCTGCGTTCGCGACGATTCATACCCAGCCTCCCGTTTCCGCGGTGGTAATTTGTTTTTCGATCTTGGCGCACTCACTGCGGGAAGTTCTTAGCAGGTGAATCATGGCGACCGGCTGGTCCATGTCGGCGGCCAGAAATGCAGCATTGAGGGCAATGTTGCGAATGTTGCCACCCGTTACGTTCAGCCGGGCGAGCTTCGCAGTATCCAGATCGCGCGTCGGAGTTTCGGGTGGAAAGATGCGGGCCCAAATTCGTTCGCGCAGCCCAGCGTCGGGAAACGGGAAGGGGATTACAAATCTTATGCGCCGCAGAAAAGCCGTATCGAGTGAGCTGCGTCGATTAGTCGTGAGGATCGCCAGGCCGCGATACGATTCCATCCGCTGCAAGAGATAGCTGACTTCGATATTCGCGTATCGATCGTGGCTGTCGCGCACCTCGCTGCGCTTGCCAAACAACGCATCCGCTTCGTCAAACAGCAGCACCGCGCCGCTGGTCTCAGCGGCATCAAAGACGGCGCGCAGGTTCTTCTCGGTTTCTCCGATGTATTTGGAAACAACCTGGCTGAGGTCGATGCGATAGAGATCAAGTTGCAGATCGTTCGCGAGTACTTCCGCCGCCAGGGTTTTCCCCGTCCCGCTGGGTCCGGCGAAGAGCGCGCTAATACCGAGTCCACGCGTCGTTCGCGCGGCGAAACCCCAGGAGTCGTAAACCTTCAAACGTTGACGAACTTGCGCGGCGATCTCGCTGAGCGTTTGTGTCTGCTCCGGCGGCAGCACCAGATCGTCCCAGGTCGCCCGTGCCTGAATGCATTCGGCCAGGCCGTCGAGAGAGGTGCGCGCATGCGTGCGACAGGCGTGCCAGATTCCCTGGGCGAGGTGCTCAGGACGGCCGGCGCTTTCCGCGCGGGCTGACTGCGCAATTGAACGGATGGTGTCGCCGTCGAACTTGAATTGCGAAACAATTTGATCGAGATCGCCATTCAGTGCTTCTGCGTATTCGCTGAGTTCCGATTCCCAAATTGCTCGTTGTTCGCCGGCCGGTGGTTGATCAATTTCCAGCGCGAGAACCGGCGCGCGCGAGTCAGGCAACAATCTTCGATCGGTGACAAATACCGGGCCGACGAATCTTTCAATAAAGCTACGGGCGTAACGCAGGGCTCCAGCATCCTGAATCCCCTCGGCATCGACGAATACGCCGCTGCGGACGAGCAAAGCTTCGCGCTGCCAGAGCCGAAACAACGTCTCGCGCTCGAGCGCCGTCGGCGGCATATTGGTGATGGAAAACAGATGAAGTCTCAGCCCCACCGAAGCGCTGCATGCGGCCGCGAAAATTAGCTTCGCTCGATCAGCTTTGCCCGCGAGATGCATCAAAGGCCAGCCATAGTCGGGAGTGGCAAGTGCCTCGATCACCCGGGCAACTTCGTTTTCATAAGACGGCGAGAGCGTTGGCGCAACGTCTACTAATCTGAAGAAGGGCGCCAATCGGTCGTCGAGATATGATGCGCCGATCAGAAACTGCAAAATGCGTTCGTCGATGCGCAGCGGAGAAGTCGAGATATTTTCTCCGCGGTCAAGTTCAACTAGGCGCCACAACCGCAAAGATGCCGCCGGCGCAATCGCCTCCCAATTCGCGTCCGCCAGCCCATTCAGCGCCAATTGAAACGTTGCCCAAGTGGCGTTTGATTGGCCCTGTGCTGCGGCGCACAACTGCGCAAATTCACGATCGAGCTCAACTCCAGCGCACAACACAAGCAGATCGCGTTCAAAAGCAGATAGAGGGCATGCATCGCAAAGACGATCCAGAGCGGTCTGGTCATTCATCGATTCCGCAATGGCCACAGCTTCCGCTTCGAGAGCCTCGATTCTTCTTGTCGATTCTTCAGCCTCGGCTGCAGGTATGTCGTCACCAGTGCGATGGCAGTTCACGATTCGCTCCCGCACGATCGCCATACGCGCCATCAAGTATTGCGCGTTGCCGACGTGCCACGGTGATGTCTCAAACGTCGTCATGCGATCGTAACTTTCGGTCCGACAAACTGTCCGCCGGCATCGGTTTGCAAAACGCTTTCGGCGCCATCCACTTGAAGCCGGACCAGGTACGTGCCCGCTTTTACGCCGGTGATGGGAATTGAAATGGTTGCGTGTGAGGTCGGCGGACCCGACGGGGGACTGAGCGTGACGCGGGACGGTGCGACAAAACTGTAGGCTTGCGCCAGGACTTCGGCCGGGGGACTGGTCAAAGGCGGCGCAGGCACACTCACCAGTTCATTCAACAGCAACGAGGCGCGCTGCAAATCGCCGATCGGCGGGTCGGCCGTCAGCGAGATGCTTCCCGATATGGCCGGGCCGCCGCCCGGCGTAAAAGCGATGCTGGGAGGATCGATTGCCGGCCGCAACACAAATGCCGCGAGATTTGATTCGACGGTCCGATGAAGCGACGGCGGCGATCCCAGATCGCGTAAGTGAATTACCTGTAAGCCCTGAACACCGGCCGGCAACTCGTTGGGTACCGGCAAGATCAGTTGGTCGCTGGTGGCTTCCAGCGGAGCTTTTTCCACTGCGCCAAACTTTAAGAAGACATGATCCGCTTTCAGATTGCGGCCGGCGATCACCAGGTTGCTGCCAGGAGTGATAGGCTGGCCTGAAAGAATCGGATCGCCCGGCTTAGCCTGCGACTTGATTTCATCAATGAAGGGCTGCATGAAGGGCACGGCGTAAATCTTCCGCGCTTGAACCGGCAGCACGGATTTCGTCATCTGTTTGCTCTCAATCAGCACGACTGAGGCCTGATACGCCGCGGTGGGTCGATAATGCGCCTGGAACGCTGTCCACATGCGCGAAATCTCTTCGCTGTTAAGCGTTTCGGGAATGATCTTGATTTGCTCGAACTGCTCCGCGAGTTCGGAAGTAAAAAGCGCCTGCATCTCAGCCGGCAAACCTGCTCCTCCGGAAACAGGTGAAGGTGGCGCCAGCGCCGTGCGAATGGCATCGCGTGTCAGCACCGGCGTCTCGTGAAACAACTGCATGCCATAGCCGAGCAGAATCTCCGCATGGAATTCCAGCGCGCCGTACGCCGTCAGCAGGTAGTGAAGATTCAAACCCAGCGGTGGATTCGCTATGCGCTCGCCTTGCGCGTTACGTGCAGGAAGGCCGGCATTGCGCCAACCAATGTTAGGCGTTACCTGATAGAGAAAAAGATTCAGTTGACTGGTTTGATTTAACGAGGTGGTGTCGATTCGATCGGGCGACAACGCGCTCACGGTGACGTTGCCGATGGTCGCAGACACGTTATGATCGATCAGCCGGTTATTGAGCAGATCTTTCAGCACTGCCGTGACTGAAGCGATGGCGAGGGCATTACTCATCGGCTCACCCCGCTACGTTTTTTCAAATATTCGTCCAGTGAGGTGGCGGCCGGACGCGCGTCTTTGACGCGTGTTGGCTGAGCAGCGGGCGTAAAAACAGCACGCACGTCAATCCGGCCGATCGTCACGTTAAGCGGCGGCGGCGCTTCGCTAATAGATGAGGGCTCGCGGGCTAGTACTTCAGCCGGTTTAATGCGCGGCGGTGGAACTGGGGTGACGATCGGAGGAGAAGGCCGCACGAGTTGCGTTTCTTTGTCCGGCGATCTTTCATCGCGCGCTCGCGATGTCGGCATTTCAGATAATTGATCTGAAATAAGTTGGCGAACCTTGGGCTGGATGAGCGGCCATTCGGACTCGTGCTGCCGGGGAACGATTGTTTGTTCAAGCTTGGTCTCGTGCAGACGTTCAACTATTTGCGATGAGGAAGCTTTGTTATTTGCTTCCACTGCTGCCCGAGAGGATCGGCTGATTTCAGAAGTAGCTGCAGGCTGTGACACAGAGTCGGCCTGCTCCTTCTGTTGCGTCGCCGGCAATTCCAGATGAAGTGGCTGGCGATTAATTTCAGGTTTGATTGCTGCCTCGACCTCGCCGACCGGTGTAGTGATCGGCACCGGCAGATCATTGATCCCCGCCTGTCTTACCTCGGGCGAGACAGTTTGGTGGTGGTGGATGTTTTCGGCTTCGCGCTGCACGTTGACTTCCATGATCGGCCGCTGGCTCTGCGCGCCCGATTCAAACAACGATGGCAACCGCGGCTGAATGACCGGCGCGGCGCCGACTGCCCTGGCTGCCAATCTGGTAAGAAAGTCACTCATGCGTTGACCAAATCGAGATAGACCTGCCGTCGTTGCGGCGGCAGGTTCAGAATGTCGGATTCGCGCCAGCCATAGGCGCTGGCGAGAATATGAACATCGCCGAGCAGCCTCTTCGCCCAGGCGCTGAGCTCGCTCCAAAAGAAGGACTCGATATCGAAAGATGCCTGCCAGCAATGGTCGCAAGCGGGGCATGCGAGATCGATTTCCAGATCCGCCTGTGGGTCGGCTTCGGACATCTGCCTGATGACGGATTCGACGACTGAGTCAGGTAGCTCGTCCGGCGCGGTTTCGAAGCCTTCTTTGCGCGCGTCAGTCAAACAGTTGCGCAGCAGACATCGCCTGGCTGATTCGACGTTTTGCAACTCCGATGCGGCGAGGACATCGCCTATGTTCGGCAAACGGAATGTGACCTGATAGTCCTCGTGTGTACACGTAAAGTGTTTAGCCCAGTCGCCGGGCACGCTCACAGAGAGGTTCGCCGCGGGCGTACTCCATCCCAGCTGTTCACCACATGCGGGACAACTGGTCACGCTCAACAGTTCCGGTCCGAAGGTCCACTCCCGAAGTTTCAACAACCGTGAATCGCGCTCGCCAATGCTCAAGATCGCGATTGCCTCGGGCGGAATGTCTTCGCAGGCGGAAGTAAGCAGCGGGAGCGATCTTCTGCCGGCCGGTTCGCCTAGACCTTGCTCCCAGACGTGCAATAACTCCGCAGTGGAAAGCGGACGCATAGCCGGCTAGACAGGCGGCTCAGTGAACGAGGGTTCAGTCGGTTCAGTTACGTCATAGTCACGCTCCCACCCCTCGTTCTCGAGCTTGATGTGTTGGATCGCGATGGCATTGGCATTGGCGTCGAGATCCGGCAGCGCCTGGAATTCTGAAACCCAGCAGCGAAAAATCTTGTAG
This sequence comes from Pyrinomonadaceae bacterium, assembly GCA_035606795.1. Classification (GTDB taxonomy): domain Bacteria; phylum Acidobacteriota; class Blastocatellia; order Pyrinomonadales; family Pyrinomonadaceae; genus UBA11740. The sequence continues at coordinate 4,894 of DATNEI010000132.1, read as the reverse complement.
GCAATGGCGAGTTGACCTGCTTCGTTGTAAACCTCGAGGATGATGTCCTTGCGAAAATCCTGTAGCGAGACTTCCGCGCCCAGACCTGAACCAAAGTTCCAGACTTTGTTGGCCCACTTTTCGAACTCAGTGTCATGCGTAACACCGCGGTCGAGTGTTACGGGCTCATATTCCGTCCGCCCAGGCGTCTTGCGACTGCTGGATGGATCGCCGCCCTCACGATGCTTTACCACCTCGGTAGTACGCTTGAGCATGCTGACTTTGCTGACGCCGGCGACGTAGCGTCCGTCCCACTTCACGCGAAATTTAAAGTTCTTGTACGGGTCGAAACGCTGTGCGTTCACACTGAACTGGGCCATTTCAATCCTCCTTCATTCTTGCGGTGTTTTAGTCTCGACAGATCGCTAGGTCGCTATTTGTCCGGCGAGCTGCTGAATCTTGATGATCACGAACTCAGCCGGCTTCAATGGCGCAAAGCCCACGACGATGTTCACGATTCCCAGATTGATATCGTTCTGGGTCGTTGTCTCTTTGTCGCACTTGACCAAATAGGCTGCGCGGGGTGTGCTTCCCTGAAATGCGCCTTGCCGAAACAAGTTCTGCATAAAGGCGCCGACGTTTAGCCGAATCTGCGCCCATAACGGTTCATCATTTGGCTCAAACACGACCCATTTCGTGCCGCGATAAAGACTCTCTTCGATAAACAGCGCCATGCGTCGCACCGGGATGTACTTCCATTCCGAAGCCAATCGATCGGCGCCGTCCAAGGTGCGGGCACCCCACACCACGCGGCCAACAATCGGAAACGATCTGAGACAATTGACCCCCAGTGGATTTAGTTCTCCGTTCTCGTTGTCGGTGAGGGGCACACTCAACTCGGGAACGCCTACCAGACCCGCATCCTGCCCCGCCGGCGCTTTCCAAACACCGCGTGACGCGTCAGTCCGCGCAAATACTCCTGCCACGGCCCCGCACGAGGCGAACTCTTCGACCTGGTCATCGCGCAGCGGGTTTGGTTGCTTCAACCGCGGGAAGAAAAGGGCGCTGTAAGTCCGGTCCGGACCAGTGATGCCCGGATAAGTTCCGTCGGAAAATTCTTTGACAGCGGTGTCCTTCCTGGTCCAGGTGCTCTTTGAATCAACAATCATCATGGCCCGCCGCTCGCGGCAATAGGCCACCGCCTCGGCGAGCAAATCCTTGTCGACGTCGTTCGAGGTGGTGTACGGCGTGATGCAGAACAGGTTAAAGAGATCCGCTTTCTCCAGCGCGTAGATTCCTTCCTTGTCAGCGCGCATGCCGCTGCCGATGAAATTCGCCTTAGCCAGCGGGTTTCCGTCATTGCCACCCGTGGCGGATATCGGGGTGTCAATTTTTTCGGGCGGGCTACCGCCAAGTGCTACCGTGGAGTCCGGCCGTTCCGTCGAAACATTGAAATTTCCGCCGCCGTTTTTTTGCACCGCAACCAGAGAGGAACTCAGTGCCAGAACGTTGGGCGCGAAGCGCGGATCCGCGCCATCGACCGAAACATTGATGAACTTCTCCGCATTGCGGACCGCCTTCGTTGTCGGATCGATCTCCTGGATGGTGAGATTAAATAACTTGGTGTTGGCGGGATCTTTGGTCTCGTAATCGATCGAAGCTCTAAGATTCTTGCCCCAGCTACCGGGGCTCGCCGCCTCGAGAATGAGAGAACCAACCGGACTGGCAGTGCTCGGCAAAGTGATCGTGCTCGGCGTGCCGCCATTATTGAGGCGTACGATAAGCGCCTGGCCGCCTCCATTCAAATAGAAATCGCGCACCGCAAAGCTCATCGTGCTGAGCAGCGACAATCCGCCGAACTGGCGTTCAAAGTCGGCGAAGCTATTGCATGTCTTGGGCTCGTTTATTGGCCCGCGTTCGGCGCTGCCGACGAAGGCCGTGATTGACGTGGCGACGCCGGTGATCGTATGCACGCCGCTGGGAATTTCTTCGATGTAAACGCCGGGATAAGTTGCTGTGACAGGCATCGAAACTCCTCCATTTCAATTCGACTGACGAAACAAACAAGCGGCGCGCAGTACGCCCGCTCAATGGTTAAGCATCCGATCGATTTGCAGCCATTTCTGATCGTTAATTCGGTAATGCGTCTGCGAATCTTTGCCTATGACTTCGACGATCAAGGCATCGGCCAAAAGCATTTCCAACGCGTGCTTTACCACACGCGTTCTGATTTCCTGCCTTGGCAGCCACCACTCAACGATCCCTGACAGGGTGTCCTGGGCATCAGGATTGTCGTGCAGGTATTCCAGAATCACTCGCGCGACATGCGATGTGCTCGCTTCATCCATTGGTCGAACGGCTGGCAGAGCAGCCGCGCTGCAATCAATGGGCCATCGAAAGATTCGCTGTGATTTTTGCCGGACGCCGCGCCCGGTTAGGCTAATTTTGTCTCACCTGAGATTGAGAGGCGATTGATCTGAGGGAATTTACTGATTGAGGCGCTAGGACAAATTTGTCGCATCAGGATTAGGAGGTACGCGGCCGAAAACTTTCGACATCAATCTGATGTTTCTGAATGAGTTGCCAAAAGGCGCGGCGATTTTTTTGCGCCACCCGCGCGGCTTTCGAGATGTTTCCGCGACACGCCTGCAGCAGGCTCTGGATGTAATTCTTTTCAAAACGCGCGATCTGCTTCGCCTTGGCTTGTTGCAGAGACTGACGGGCCGCCAGCGCCGGCAGACCCGAAACCAGGTCTTCTGTTCGAATCCTGTTCTGCTGACAGAGAACGGTGGCGCGCTCGATCGCGTGCTCGAGTTCTCGGATATTGCCGGGCCAGATGTGATTGAGCAGGATCTCAACGGCTTCAAGCTCGAGTTCGGGCGGCTCCTTATCCATCTCGCGGGCGTACTTCTCGAGAAAGTGGCGCGCCAGCAGGAGAATATCTTCGGGCCGCTCGCGCAATGGCATGAGAGTGAGTGAAATTATGTTTAGCCGATAGAATAAATCGCGGCGCACTGTCCCGTTCCCGACAGCCTCTTCGAGATTCACGTTGCTGGCGGCAATGACCCGCACGTCGGCACGACGGAGACGAGCCGAACCGAGCGGTCGATATTCCTTCTCCTGCAGGAACCGAAGCAGCTTCACCTGGGCGAAAGCCGGCAGGCAATCGATCTCGTCCAGAAACAGCGTGCCTCCATTTGCTTCTTCAATTAAGCCGGTTTGTAAGCTGACCGCGCTGGTAAAAGCGCCGCGTTCATGACCAAACAGTTCGTTTTCCACCAAATCGGCGGGAATCGCGCCGCAGTTTACCGGCATAAAAGGCCGTCCCGCGCGCGGACTTGAATAGTGAATTGCCCGAGCATAAAGCTCTTTGCCGGTGCCGGTCTCGCCGCTGATTAGTACATTCGCTTCGCAAGCTGCGATTTGCGGGATCTTTTGTACTTGTTCAATAAATAGCTCGCTCTCACCGATCAGGTGGCGTAGCGCTGGGCGGCTTCTGGCCGCGCGTGGTCTGGTTGCCAGAGGACTGAATCGCCACGCGCGCGGGAGGACATCCTTCGCTTGCAGTGGAGTGGTTATAAAATCGTCGGCGCCTGCTCGCAACAGCTGGATCATATCTTCGGGCGGCCCGCCGTCATTGATGACGACAACCGGCAAGTCAGTGACTGCCCGTATCAACATCAGTAACCTGGCACTGGAAGCAACGTCTGGGGACGCTATTTGAAAAATAAGCGCAGGCCGATCACGCGTGATGGTTTCGCCGAACTGCTCTTGAAGATCGCTTTCGAGCGTTCCGGACTCACGAAGAACTTTGAGTTCGAATGCCGGCGCAAGAATAGCGTTCAGCGCGGCTTCGATCTCGCGGCTATTAGGATCGCCAAGAAACAGTGTCGGAGTTGGCCGTTTCATCTTCGGCCTCACATACCTTGTCTGCCAAAAGCAGGTTTCCGCAAGAAATCATCCAAGCTAAGCAGCAGAGCTAAGCAGGATTTGCAACTGCCAGCGTAGGGGCTCCCCTTTCGGCTGAACTGCACAAAGGAATGCGCCGTTAACGAAGGGACGCGGGTGCGAGGATTGTTATTGCGGGCGCAATCTACTCCACGCATCCGTTGGTGTCAATACAATTCTGGCATTCTGCCAGAGTTTTGCGATGTGTACTTGTCGGAAGGATCGAGCGGGGCTTTTGCCCAAAGCGCCATTCGAACGATCGCGGGACTAACCGCTAGAAGAAGTGCCGTAGGCACTTAATATTTATAGAACGTGCACACTTTTCCTTTTCCCCCGCATCGAGCGAAATGTCACAGCATTTCGCTCGATGCGTCTTTCAATTGAAGTGTCTTGTAACTATAAATATTTCGCCGCTCTGCGGCGATGAGCAGCTCTGCACTCTTCTGAAACGACCTCTCTGACTTTGAGGCAAAGCCCTCAAGCGGTTTATTCCTCAACCTCACGAGACAGTCCTCACGAGAACAGGCTCTCAACGCACGCCGCAAAGACATTGCCGTAAAGGGGTGATGAAGTTTAGAGTGTCGGATTATGAGCAGCGTCGCTACCAACCCAAAGGCCGCAACTGTTGAGGTCACGTCAGCTGTTCCGCCGGCGTTTGCCGACGTGCAGGCGGCTCGTGAGTTTATCGCGCCGTATCTCGCCAGGACACCGCTCGTACGTAGCGAAAAACTTTCTGCGCTGCTCGACTGTGATTACTACATCAAGTGCGAGAACATGCAGCCCGTCGGCGCGTTCAAAGTGCGGGGCGGGGTGAACCTGGTCGGAACCGCGCGGGAGGAAGAAAGACGCGCCGGCATTGTTAGCGCCAGCACCGGCAATCACGGTCAGTCGATCGCTTACGCAGGCCGTTTGTTTGGTGTGCACACGATCATTTATGCGCCCGCTGAAAACGTGAACCAGGCAAAAT
>DATNEI010000106.1:0-6012 GCA_035606795.1 Pyrinomonadaceae bacterium | reverse complement strand
TTTGGGAGGGCAATGACATACTTGAATGATCAAGAAGTGTGGAGCGTCACGAATATGAACGCCGGAGGCGTTCACCACTTTCAGCCCAGGGTTGACGCGCGCTAGCGCGGCTACCCTGGGTAATGAGCCAACACGGCAGGGCAACCCTGAAAGGGTTGCGGAACCCTGCAGGCACACCGTGTTGAATTGGGATTCACAAAAGTGTGAACCTTTCGGGGCAAACCAATTTCGCAACCCTTTCAGGTTGGGACCTGTTTTGTCTTGACTACTCAGGGTAGCGCGCTGGCGCGCGTCAACCCCTGGGCTGAAGGTAGCAAACGCCTGCGGCGTTTAATGCACGAGCCGTTGATTACTCAAGTATGTCAGGTGCCAGACTATGAACAATTCCGAATTGAAAATGCTAGACTTCGCGAACTATGAACGTTGAGATTCGCCGTGCCGAACCGACTGAAGCCGAGACGCTCACGAGTATCGCGCACGCGGCGAAGCGCCACTGGAATTATCCGAAACAGTGGATCGAGCAATGGCAGCCCGACCTGACGATTACGCCTGAATTGATTTCCGCAAACGAGTTCTTCGTGGCTGTGCTAAACCAGGAAGTCGTGGGGTGTTGCGCCCTGGTGGTGAGCGGATCGCTGGCGGAGATTGAACACATGTGGATGAAACCTGAACACATGGGCGGCGGAATCGGCCGCGCCTTGTTCGAGCATGCGAAACGGCGCGCGGAAGAACGCGGGGCGACCGTGCTCGAGTTGTCGGCAGATCCAAACGCGGAAGGCTTTTACCAAAGAATGGGAGCGGAGCGCATCGGCGAAGTTCCTGCCGGCATGCATGGCCGAGAAGACCGCGTTCTTCCCCGAATGAGAATCAATCTATAACTGTACTTAGTGCTTTGAACTTGTGCTTTAACGCGATTCAATCAACTCCATTAACGGCCTAAGTTCAAAGCACAAAAGTACAAAGCACGCTTTTAAGAGTTATGTGGGACACGAAGCGTCAGATCATTTGGCTACTGGCCGGCATCTCTTTCGGCACGTTCATCGTGTATCAGGATGCGCGTGATGAGTTCGGCCGCTTCGACGGAGCGGTCTTTGTGTTTTGGGAGATTGTCCTGCTGGCGATTATCGCCACCCTGTTTTATTTGTATTCGAGAAAAAAATCGGGAGACCGATAGCTCGCTGCAAACGGAATCGTTTAGACAAACTTCATTGCGGCGGCTGCATCGTCTTCGATCTGGCGACGATGCCTCTTTCGCCCACCACCAATAAGCGTCGCTGTTCCGTGGAAACACTCTTGGGCTGGTAAGAAAGCACGAAGCGGTGTTTTCGCAGTTCGTCGCAAATCGCTTTCGCGGCCGCACTCGGATCGTCGATGGGAAAGATGCGTCCCCCGGTTCCTTCTGCCAAATCGTCGATGACTTGTCGCGGTTTGGGCACATCGCGACGAATCGCGCCGCGTGTGCGATCGGCCGCCTGCACGCAATAAACGGCGATGTCTAATTGCTGTAAAGTCGCCAGCGCCTCAGCGAATTTCGTTTTGCTGCCTTTATCGAGGCCATCGCTGACAACGATGATGGCCCGTTTCTGCGCCGTGAGCGGCCGGAGCGCATCTTCGACGACCGCGGCAATGGCGTCGAACAGATGCGGATCGCCTTTCTTGTGAAAAGACTTCAACTCCGTCTCGATCTTTTTTGCGTCGTCTGTCCAATCCGAAACAATGTCCGCGCTGTCCTCATAGCCGACAATCAACAACTTGTCGCCATCGTAAATCTCGTAAGCAAATTCCAGCGCCGCGGCTTCCAACTTTTCCACGTCGGCGCGAATCGTCAGCGAATTGTCCACCAGCAAAACTATGCGGGCGGCCGATCGGTCGGGCACGAAGCTCTTGATCTGCTGCTCGGCGCCGTTGTCGAACAATGAGATGTCGCCTGAAGTTATGGGATTAGCCGATTCGTTTTCGCGAAAAGCGACTACGTTGACGGTTGATGCGCCTTCGCGGTTGGTAGAACGCCGGCCGGCCTGGCCGAGCAAACTTCCGATCAAGCAAACACTGGTCAAAACCAGCACTCCGGCGCGAACCAACGTCGCGCGGCGGGCGAGTCTGCGCCGATTCGCTACCTTGCCGCTCTCTTGAAGCATTACATCGTAGATGAAGAATCGAGGCCTTGCGGTTTCCTCAGGCCTTCTCGGTTTTCTTGGCAGGCGTCTTTTTCGATTTGTCTTTGTCGCCGCCGGCAGCTTTGTCTGAGCTGCCGTCCGAAGAAGACAGCTCTTTCTCGACCTTTTCGGCGACACTGCCTTTCCGCGCGTAATCGGTAACATACCAGCCTTCGCCTTTGAACTGGATCGCGGGGGACGAAAAAAGTTTCTCGAGCCCGCCGCCACACTCGCGGCAACGCTTCGGCTGCTTGTCCGAAGACTTAACGAGTACTTCGAGGCGGGTGCCGCATTTCTTGCATTGATATTCGTAAATAGGCATACAGTTTCCTGGTTCGTTTCGATTATACGAGACCGTTCGATGACAGCAAGCGACGGCGGAGATGCGCCGTCAAGTTTTTGCAACTTCACCCGCGGTTGGTTATGATCTCCCGCAAGTATCAAGCTAATCGCGCACGCGATTTCACCCGGATGCAACCTGCAAAGGAAACAGGACAGAGTCTTTCCCTCGAACGCAAGCTTAAGCTACACGAAGCACGCGAATCGATTATTGGCCGGTTGGCGGCGGATCTGCCGACGTCGATTAATCTCGACACTTTCCTGCGCGTGATTGTCGCGGAACTTGGCCAGATGATGGAGGTCGACCGCTGCGACATCATCAAGCTCACCTCCGAAGGCGAACTGCAAGTAAGTCAGGAATGGCGCGCCTCGGATGCCGTGCCCTCGAGCCTCAATGCGCGCATTCCGGTCGATGTCGCGACACTGGCGGAATACATCGACATCAAGCGGCCGATTCGTTTGAACGACACGTCCTCGCCAAAACTCGATCACAAGGTGCGTTTCTTTGCCAAAAGTCTGGGCACGCGTTCCCTGTTGATCGTGCCGGTGGTGCTCGCTGATGAAGTGCTGGGCTTGATCGGTCTGCATCAAACGCGCGCGCCGCGCAATTGGACTGACGAAGAAGTTTCGTTCCTGGTATCCATCGCTACCCAACTGGCCATCGGCTATCAGTACACGCGCATTTACACCAATCAGAAGCGCGAGGCTGAGACCACCGAAGCGCTTCTGCAAATCGCCAACGTGCTGAACGGCGTTTCGGATTTTGGCGAAGTTACGTCCGGCGTGATGGAGCGAACACTGTCATTGGTAGGCGCCGACTATTGCGCCCTCGGCGTTTTGGATTCCGATGAGAAGCGTATTCGCCTGGCCGCGTTCAAAGCAGCACCGCATGCAGTGACTGACAATGTGCGCGGCTTGATCGAAACGCATGGTCAGTCGCTCGACATCACGGCCTATCCGGCGATGGTGGACGTGCTGGCCCAGGGCAAGACGCTCAAGTTACTCGAAACCGATCTGCCACTGCCCTTGCGCATGATGTTCAATGCCACCCTGGGCGGACGCGCGGCGCTGGTTTCGCCGGTGCGCGTCGGCAGCCACACGTTTGGGTTGCTGGGACTGGTCTGGAGTCAACCGCGCGAAGCCTTCAAGGACGAAGAAATTGCGCTGGTGGAAGGCATCGCAGATCAAATCGGTACGGCGCTACAGCGCGATCAATTGTCAGCCGAGGTCATGCGCCTGAAGCATGCCTTGCACGAGCGTTACGGCGAAGATCGGATCATCGGCCAGGCGCGCGCGATTCGTCGCGCGATCGAGTTGGCGCTCAATGTCGCCGACACGCAGACGTCCGTGATGATTCAGGGTGAGTCGGGCACAGGAAAAGAATTGCTCGCAAATCTCATTCACTTCAACTCTGGCCGCGAAGACAAACCGTATATCAAGCTGAACTGCGGCGCGATTCCCGAGACATTGCTGGAGAGCGAGTTGTTCGGACACGAGAAGGGCGCGTTTACCGATGCGCGGGCGCGCCGGCGCGGCCGCTTCGAAGAAGCAGATGGCGGCACCTTGTTCCTGGATGAAGTTGGTGAAATGAGTCTCGCCGCGCAGGTCCGCTTACTTCGGGTGCTCCAGGACGGCGAGTTCACGCGTGTGGGCGGCAACGAGGTTGTGAAAGCTGACGTCCGCATCATTGCCGCGTCGAACGTGAATCTCGAAAAGGCAGTAGATGACGGAAAGTTTCGCCGCGACTTGTTCTATCGGCTCTCGGTCTTCCCGATTCAGCTTCCCTCGCTCCGCGATCGACCCGAAGACATTCACCTGCTGGTGATTCATTTTCTCGAGCACTACAAACAGCGCACCGGGCGGTTCGTGCAGGGGATTTCGCGCGAAGCCTTGCGCGCGCTCACCAGCTATGACTGGCCGGGCAATGTCCGCGAACTTGAAAACGCCATCGAACGCGCCGTAATCATCGCCGCCGGTCGACAGATTGAACTGGATGATCTACCGGGCGCGATCACCAACGCCGTGTCGCAACGCGAGGCCATGTTGCGCGCAGAGCGGGCGCACGCCGCGCGCGAAGGCCGCAGCGCCTCGCTGGAAATTGAAGTTCCGTCATCGATGGACGAAATCGAACGTAAAGCGATCGAAGCCACGCTCGACTACACATCCGGGGACAAGACCCGCGCGGCTCGACTGCTCAACATCGGCCGCAAGACGATCTATCGCAAACTTGATCAGTACAATGGTAAGCGCAGCGAGTCTGAGGTTGAGGGCGACTGATAATTTTCGAAGATAGCGATGATTCCATTCGTAAGCTAAACTTCTCACCACGTGAACACACCTGAAGACTTCAACTCCTCACACGAAGGCGCGACATTTCCCACCACCATTGAGGTGCCAGACGAAGGGCCGTTCGCTGGTCTGTCCCCGCTGTTGGGATTGACGCTGGCCTTTGTGACTTGGGCGGCCAGCGTGTTGCTGCTCTTTCTTCCGCAACTCTTCGCCCTTCCTTACATCATTACGCATTATCGCGGCCAAAACCCTACCGTCGAAGTCTTGCTCGCCGACAAGACAGTGATTGTCATCCTGGTGGCGGGAATCTTGCCGGCCCATCTGATTACGCTGGCAATTGCCTGGGCCGTCGTCACCCGGTTCGGAAAGATTGCGATCAAAAACGCGCTGCGTTGGAGTTGGGACAATCGCGTCGGACTGGCGAAGAGCGTTCTGCTGGGGGTGTCCCTGTTCGCGGCCTCGTGGCTGATCGTATTGGCGTTTGGGGGAAAAGAAACCGAGTTGGAAAGAATCATCAACAGCTCGCGAACGGCCGCGCTGCTGATTGCCTTCATGGCCGTGGCCACGGCTCCGCTGGTTGAAGAGATCATTTACCGCGGCATTCTTTTTCCGGCATGGGAACGTTTGACCGGCTCAGTAACCGCAGTCGTAATCGTGACGCTGATGTTCGCAATTCCTCACATTCCGCAGTATTGGCCCAACTTCGCGGTAATTTTCTCAATCATGATTTTGAGTGCGGCGCTCACCATCGTACGCGCGCGCACCGGCCGTCTGCTTCCCTGCTACGTCATCCATCTCGTTTTCAATGGCGTTCAGGCGGTCTTGATTCTCGCAGATCCTTTCTTGCGCGGACTCGGTCATTCGCCGGAACCGACAACTGCTCCCGCAATTCTGCATTCAGTCCTGGGCTTCTTCTAATGCCGCACGAAGTAATCGTGGTGGGCGGTGGCATCGGCGGCCTGACTGTAGCCGCGTTGCTGGCGGCGCGCGGTGTTGACGTTTGCCTTTTCGAAAGACAGTCGCAAGTCGGCGGCTGCGTCGCGAAGTTTGAGCATCTCGGTCACACTTTTGATCCAACGTTCGGTTTGTACTCGGGTTGGGAGACAGGCGGCACCTGGCATCGAGTTTTTTCCAGACTGCCAATCACGCCTCCCAAAGTTACCAGGCTGGAGCCGAACTTCGTGGTGCGTTTGCCAGGAGGGAAGGACGTAGCCGTCTCGTCTGATCC
>DATNEI010000093.1:0-5986 GCA_035606795.1 Pyrinomonadaceae bacterium | reverse complement strand
TGTGAAAATAGCCCAGCGCTTCAGCGCTGGGCTCAGAAACAAAAAATGGTCGCGAGTCCGTGAAACGGACGGCAGAGTACGGAACCCCGAGTAGTCGCGAGCGGGATAAAGACTTAACGAATAATCTACTGAATCTCTTCGAAGGTTGCGCCCTTAACCCGCTCACTATAGTTCGCGGTTCTGTATCTGTCGCCCGCTTCGCGGGCTCCGAAGCCTTCCTCAATCCTTACCCAGCGCTGAAGCGCTGGGCTACTTTCACTTCGTCCGCTTCGCGGACGATAAATGCACTCTGACCAGCGCTCAGTCATCCTAGGCTAAGAAGGCATCCAAATCTTCTGCGCTACAATTACTTCGACGCCGCGGGGCAGATCGATCTGCTCCGCTGCCTTGGTAAAGAACGTGAGGCCTTTGTAACTGGTCAGGTACAGGTGCCGGCCCGAAAAGAACCCACCTTGCGCGTAAACGACTAAAGGCTTCTCCGATTTTCGCAGAATGTCCGCGAACGTGTTTGGTTCCACTCGCACGATTGACCCGCTCGCTTTGATTGCGGTTGCGATTGCGGCCGCAGCAGCTCCGCCGTGTGCCATCATCAATCTCTCCTTAATGGGTTCTTCATCGTGACGTTCAACTCCACCGGGACACATCGCTTGAAGCTGAACACAAGCCGTTTGTATTTACCGCAGACATAAACACGTCCGGTCACAGGCCAGGTTGCCTGCGAGTTGATTCCCTCATCTATCGCAGTCAGCGCAGCGGTCGACAGTGAAATAAAAAACCGCAACGGCTGACGAAGCGTCAAGGGCTTCTTCGTCGGCAGATCGAAGCCGCGACGATACTCGTCGATCTCAATCGAATGATTGTTAACGGTCATGTCTTCAAACAATAGAAAATCGACATGGCCGCTCTGTTTGATCGGAGCTACCACCACCGGCACGTCAAATGTAATTCCCAAGGGCGTCATCCGCGCCAGCGCCGGCGCGCCGAAAGTAATTAATTGATCGACATCGGGAACGGGTGTCGCTGTTGGAGTCGGCGTGGTCGAAGTCGTGCCGGTTCGAGTTGCGGAATTATCGTCCGTGGTCGTCTTGTCCGGCGGTTTCGAAGTTTTTTGGCTTTCTTGTCTTAGTTCGACCGCAGCTCTCTCAACCTTATAGCCGTGAATTTCTTTCGGATAGTCTCGGGCTTGCGAAAAACACAATGCGGCGACGAACAAACCAAATATCGCAGGCAGGAACGTCCTAACTTTCATTCGCTTCGATCAATCGCGCCAAATCGATCATTAACGCGACGCTGCCGTCCAACAGTTCAGCCGCGCCGGATATTCCGTGCCAGAGCGTGGCGTGTGGTCCGAGACTTCGCACGAGCGTCTCCTGTTGTCCGGCAATCGCGTCGACCAGCAACGCTATGCGCTTCTGATGTGCAGAAATACTTGGGCGATGCTCACCGGGTGTGCAAATCAAAACCGATCGGGCGCCGTTCGTCGCCGGCGAAGACAGCAATTCGCCAAGGCGAACCAAAGACAGTTGCTCATTCTGCCATTCAGTTGACGGGCCGTCTCCGCGATCGACAATCTGATCGTCAGTCAGCGTCCCGCGATCAGCCACAATGCTTGCATCGACGCAGTAGAATTGCTCTGCACACCGGACCACTACACAGGGAACCAGCGCCAGCGTGGCCGGAATTATCATCGCGAAGGTGGCGCCCTTTCCCGGCTGCGAACTCAACCGTACCTCACCCCCGGCCTGGGTCATTGCGCGATCGACGATTTCCAATCCGACGCCGCGTCCGGAAATCTCGGACGCCTTAGCAGAGGTCGAGAAGCCCGGCCGAAAGATCAATCGCAAAGCCTGATCCTCGCTGAGTTCCTCAGCGCGCGCCACGATCCCCTGCCGCGCTGCAGCCTGCGCCACTTCGCGATGTTCGATCCCACGACCGTCATCGGTGACCGTGATATGGATGCGGCTGCCTTCACTGAATCCCTCCAGCCGCACTCTCCCGTTAGGCGGTTTGCCCTGGCCGATTCGTTCCTCTGTCGATTCAATACCGTGACTCACGGCATTCCGCACCAGATGCATCAGCGGTTCGGCGATTAATTCAGCCAGCGCCTTATCAATTCCCACATCGCCACCAACGATTTCAAACTCGATGTCTTTCTTGAGCTGGCGGGCGGCGACTCGGCCGGCGCGTGCGGCCGCTCCATTCAGCAAATCGGACAGAGGCACCAGACGCAACTTGATCAGACGCTCTTCCAACTGCACAAATCGGCGCCGCAAGCTGGACGTCGCGTCGTTCGCGGCTTCAGAATCAGCAGCCTTCTGAATAGTAATCAGGGTCTTGTTTGTGTCACGCAGAAGGTCCGTGACTGCCGCAGTCAGATCATCAAGTTGATTCAGTCCGATGCGCACCGACGCGATACTGGAATCCAGCGGCTGCGACAAAGGCACTGAAGGAGTAGGCGCAGCAGAAGCGTCCGGCGCTTCGATCGCTAGTTCGTCGAAACTCACTGTGCCGAGTTCCGCAGCTTTGCCGCGCATCTGTTCTGCGATGAATTGCGCCGCATACAGCAATCTAAAACTTATCTCGTCAAGACCCGCCGCCCGCCCCGGAACGGTGGCGATCACTTCTCCCGATTTTCCCAGCAACGCAGTCAGGTCCCGAAACTGGGTGTCGAACGTCTGAATGGAAAAACCCGCATCAATGATGAAGAGTTTCGCGCCTTCGCGTACTGCTTCGCGCGCGTGCTGCAGATCGTATTCGCTCAAAGACCGTGCGATGTCTTCGGGCAGGGCTGAACGCAAACTGCCGGCAATCACCGCTTGTTGTGAAGCCTTGGCCGCCAGTGCATGCAGTTGCGCGATCAGCGACGAAGTTTTCGCGGGATCGATGCGATTCGTGCTCGCCAAATCCTCAGCGATTAGGTCCGTGGCGCTCTCTAGAAGGTTCAGGGTGGCATCGTCAATAACGACGCGGCCGAGGCGCACGCCATCGAGCACACTTTCGAATTCATGCGCTACGTCGCCTACCGACTTAAATCCCATCGACGCCGCCGTGCCCTTCAACGTGTGCACATGCCGAAAGATTCTCGAGGCCAATTCGCGCCGGTGCCGTCCCTGCGCCCGCACCGCGCGCAGTTGTTGCAGGTCTCCATACAAGCGATCGACGATGTCCTGCGCGTCAGAAATGAATTGAGTTCGGGTTGGATCCACTGCTCGGCAGTTTATCGCAAAACGCCGAGCTTCTAGACAGGATTTTCAGAGGATGAAGTACTTTCAAGTGACGCTGCGTCCTCGGATTCTTCAGATTCGGCGGCGTCGTCCTGCGGTTTTTCTTCGTCGAGATCGCGTTTGACGGCGTCAAGAATGCCGTTGATGAATTGAGTGGCTTCGTAAGTGGAAAAGCGCCGGGCGACTTCGAGCGCTTCATTGATGGTTACGGTGCGGGGGGTTGACTCGTGAAGAAATTCGTACACCGCCAGGCGTAGCACGTTTCGATCGACAGTAGCCATGCGATCGATGCGCCAGTGTTCAGCGCGCGATTTGATGCGCTCGTCGACTTCTTCGAGATGCGCCAGCGTGCCCAGCGCCAGCTGTGTGGCGAACTCACGGCCGTCCTCATCCAACTCGCCATCCGCTAACTCAGACCAAAAGTTGCGCGCCAACTCGTCCGGGCGCGTGCTCGCTACATCAGCCGCAAAGAGCATTTGCAAGGCGCATTCGCGCGCCTTACGCCGTGAACCCATAATAAAAACAAAAACAGTGATGAGTCATGAGTGATGAGTCATGAGTAGTTCGGCCAACCGCCAAACTCAACAGTGCTGTTTCCTAACTCATTACTCATCACTCATTACTCATCACTTCGAAAAACTGTTCTTGAAGATATTTACCACTTCGACTGCGGCCATCGCCGCCTCGTATCCTTTGTTGTTCTGATCGTTGCCTGAGCGTTCGTTGGCCTGGTTGATATTGTCGGCTGTGATCACGCCAAAGAGCAAAGGCACACCCGTCCGCAGCCCGGCTTCACTGATGCCGCGCGCGGCCGTGGCCGCGATATATTCGAAGTGCGGCGTGTCGCCGCGAATGATCACACCCAAACAAATTACGGCGTCGAAGCGACCGGTTTCGGCAGCTTTTTGGGCGCACAGAGGAATTTCGAAAGCGCCGGGCACGCGAAAGACTTCAATTGTATCTGGCTCGGCTGAAAGCTGCTTGAGCGCTTCACGCGCGCCATCGATTAAGCGCGAGACAATGCCATCGTTCCAACGACTGGCGACGATCGCAAAGCGAAATCCTTCTGCGCTCAGATCGCTTTGATTAGTCGGCTGTGATTTTTCAATCGGCAACTTCGATATGGTAGCGCAAGTTCGTACGGGCGCAAGCGGAGCAACACTCATCGCTGTTGCTCATTATGTTGGGCAAGTTCCGAAACGCGAATCCCAGGTAGTATTATTTCGGTAAATGATTACTCACATGTTTTCGAAACGTCTCCGTGTGACGGCAGCATCGTTGCTGCTTTTGCTGAGTTCAGCACTGGTCACGGGTCAGGACAAACCGAAGCTGTCGTACGGATTGTTGCTCGACAGCACCGGCTCGATGCGCAGCCAGTTCGAAACTGTCCTGGGCATTGGCAAAGCAATCGTGCATGAAACCGCGCCGCATGGGCCAGTCTCGATCTTTAATTTCGCTTCGGAAGGAATCGGCAAAGGATCGAGGGCGGTGCCGGTAGCGCGCATTGAACAGTCACAAGATGAAGCGCGGCTAAACCTGACGATCGATGGTCTGTATGTTCAAGGGGGACAGACCGCCCTGCTCGACGCGATCCAATTCATCTCTGACCGTCTGCAGGCATCGGCGGCCGACAGCGAGAAAGTAATCGTCGTGGTAAGTGATGGCGAGGATCGAGTCAGCAAAGTGAAAGCCAAGGAATTGATTCAGCAACTCAAGGAGCGAAAGATCAAACTCTTCGCCGTGGGGCTCGTGCGAGAACTTGATTCGGACAAGCGCTCAAAAGCTACCAAGCTGTTGCAGACCCTAACGAGCGAAACCGGCGGCATGGCTGTCATTCCCAAGTCGCGCGACGTCGACGTTCAAGAGGTGCTGGTACAGTTAGCGCTGCCTGTCGCACCACGCAATTAGTCGAGAGAAAACGAAAAAAAGCGAAAGGGTTAGCTCTCGCCTTTTCTCGGATGAAGTCCCTAACCCGCTCGCTACCGCTCGCGGTTCTGTAACAGTTATGCCGGCGCCGGGGTGCCTCCGGTAATCGGTGGCAGGATTGGCTTCAGTGGTTTTGTTTCGGGCGTCTTTTCCTTAGTGCCCGGCAGTTCCTGCTGACTACTCGGTTCGTTCGATACGTTTGTGTCGTCGAGCGGCAAACCAGCCACCACACGACGAATCTGCACGCCATCGAGCGATTCGTGCTCGAGCAGAACCTCCGCCAGGCGTACCAGCGTGTCGCGGTTCTCGCTAATGATTTTAGTGGCGCGCTCGTATTGCTCAGTCACAATCTTACGCACTTCGGAATCGATGCGGATTGCCGTCTCTTCCGAGAAGTCACGATGCTGAGCGATCTCGCGGCCGAGGAAGATTTGTTCTTCCTTCTTGCCGAAAGTCAGCGGACCGAGTTCAGACATGCCGTACTCACAAACCATTGCGCGCGCGAGTTCGGTTGCCTTCTCGATGTCATTCGATGCGCCGGTCGTAATGTTGCCGAGAAAAGTTTCTTCGGCGATGCGACCGCCCATCAGAATCGAAATCTGACCAAGCAAATATTCCTTCGTGTAGTTGTGCCGATCGCCTTCCGGCAATTGCTGCGTCACGCCGAGAGCCATGCCGCGCGGAATGATCGTGACCTTATGCACCGGATCGGCATTCGGAACTTTCAAGCCGACGAGCGTGTGACCCGCTTCGTGATAGGCAGTCACCCGCTTCTCTTCGTTTGAGATCACCATCGATTTACGCTCGGCGCCCATCAGGACTTTGTCCTTGGCCAG
>DATNEI010000091.1:0-7977 GCA_035606795.1 Pyrinomonadaceae bacterium | reverse complement strand
CTCCCTGTCACCGCGTCACCGCGTCACCGCGTCTCCCTGTCTCCGCGTCTCCGCGTCAGCATCGTTACGGCTGCGGACAATACTTCGGCTCGAACCCCTCGGCTTTCTCCCGGCGATTCAACACATCCGGCCCCGGATAATCACGCGGAACAATTCCTAATCGGACTAAGCCGGCACGAAATTCATAGCGAATCGTAACCTCGCTGGCCGGTCGCGGATCCAAGTCCATCGTAATCCATGTCACACCATTGTTGATTGTGCGACCGATTCCCGTGGCGGCCGATTCATCATCCGGCGGCGGATAGGGATTCGTCGCTCGCTGCTTGGCGGCGTCGCGATCGACTGCTGAGCCCGAGGACTCAGCAGAGGAGGGGACGGGCTCATTGCGAGGCCGATCCTCACCTCTGTTCACCGATTTCTCTTTGCGACCTGGCGTGACTGGTGTAATCACGATGGGTTTGCGTTCGCGAAAGAAGACCGCAGCAATCACACCCAGATTCGAAGTCTGCCCAAGCTTCGCTCCATACGAATCGCGTTCGGTCGTGAAATAAAACCGGCGCGCGTTCTCTGAACTCATCTGCCAACCGCGAACCGAGATCGTTCCGTAGGGTTCGATCACCCACTTGTGAGCATCCCATGCGCTGGTATGGCGCGCGTCGATGGTGTTCATGCCATCCACAGACAAGGCGACGGCAACCCGGCTGCCGGTCGGATTGTGAATTCGCAATTCGTATTCGGCGCTTTCAAGTGCCTCGACGTAGCGCCGCCCCCGCGCGAAGTACTCGGACGCCGGGTGACCATCGATCAGCACTTCAACTGAAAAGCCATTATCGTCGGCCATTGGTTCGACCGGTTCGATGGCGGATTCGCCAGAGCCGGAGCTGTGGGCGATGGCAGTGCCGACGCCAACCTTCACCATGACGGCGATCAACACGACAAACGCCGCGATTCCAGCGCCAATCAGCATTCTGTTTCTCATATTTGTTCTCCTTAACCCCGAGAAGATGCAGGTAACCACGGCTAGAACGGGTGAGGCTCGACCATCTTGCGGTCGATTTTGTATGGGTTTCTGCGCATAAAATAAGCAGAAGTCATGAGAATTGTTTTGGAGATTCGACACCTCCACGCTAGAATGGCGCGGTTTTATTAACCGTCGCGAGCGGCGATTTGCCACGCGGCGCCATCATGCGAAGGGTTCATCTATGGCGGAATATGTTCTGACGGCCACGAAAACCGAGGCCAGAGCCGGATCGTTCTACGACCGGATCGCTAAGCTCTACGATTTCACCTTCAAAGTTAACGGTTACGGCCGGTCGCTCGATCAATACTTCGAAGAGCACCCGCTGCCGGTGTTTCCGGGCGCGCGAGTTTTGGACGCGGGATGTGGCACCGGAACGCTGACGTTGGCGATGCTCCGCAACCTGAACGTGCCGGTGAATCTAACGGCGCTGGACTTGTCGGCCTCGTCGATGGCGACCGCGCGGAAATACGTCAACAAGAAATTTGGTGACAGAGATCAAAACGTCAAGTTCATGCAGGGCAACATCTTGTCTCTGCCTTTTCCCGATGAGTCGTTTGACTTGATCGTAACCTGCGGCGTGTTGGAATACGTGCCGATTGAGGAAGGTTTTGCCGAACTCGCGCGCGTGATCGCGCCGCGCGGCTATTTCCTGAATCTGCCTATGCGTCCGTCAGTCGCGACCCGCTTCCTGGAATTGCTCTTCAGGTTCAAAACTCATCCACCCGCCGAAGTCGCCGAAACCACCGATCGTCACTACAAAGTTGTCAGCCATTATCGCTTCCCAAGATTTCAGATTATTGGCTGGAGTAAGACGGCGATCCTGGCGAAGAAGATTTAGTGGCACAGACTTTAGTCTGTGAACACCTGCTCGGACAACGGAACTCACAGACTGAAGTCTGTGCCACTTGCCTCTACTTCACCGGCACTAATCGCAGAATTCGATCGTCGTCGCTGGCGGGCTGTCCGCGTCCATCGCGGTTCGACGTTGAGAAATAGATGTAGCCATCGGGACCTTCGGCGATATCACGAATCCTACCGTATTGCTTTTCAAGTAGATTTTCTTCACTGACAACGCGCCGGCCATCAAGCGTCACCCTGATGATCCGGGTGCCGGCTAAACAGCCAAAGAAAAAATTTCCCTTGAACTGTGGAAACTGCGAGCCGCGATAGAACATGCCACTGGCGGGCGCGCACGCGGGTGTGTACTCAAGCAGAGGCGATTCCATCCCTGCTTGCGTCGCCCGATGATGAATCATCGGCCAACCGTAATTTTTTCCCTTGTCGATGATGTTGACTTCATCGCCGCCGCCGGGCCCGTCGAAGCCGCTTGGGCCATGCTCGGTTTCAAAAAGATTGTTTGTGCCGGGCTGAAAATCGATCCCCTGCGAGTTGCGGCTGCCGTACACCCAAATCTCTGGTCGCGCGTCGGCGCGTCCGACAAACGGGTTATCGGTCGGTACCGTGCCATCATCATTCAGTCGCAGAATTTTTCCCGCCAGCGAGTTCAATTGCTGCGCGAGTTCGCGCTGGGTAGCATCGCCCGTCGTAATGTACAACTTGCCCTCGGGCCCAAACCGTAAACGGCATCCGGCATGAAATTGTGCTGCGGGAATGTTTTCAATAATGACTTTTCGATCGGTTAAGCCGCTCGGTGTTTCCCGATAGCGGACCACGCGCACCATCTGTCCGCTGGCGCTGTACGCGTACGAGAGATAGAGCCAATGATTCGAAGTGAACTGCGGATGCAGAGCGATGCTCATCAAGCCGCTTTCGCCGCGCGGCTCGACATCAGGCACGACGAACAATGGCTGCGGCTGCAGTTTTCCGTTTTGATAGACCCGCACACGGCCCGGCCGCTCAGTGAAAATCATGCGGCCATCGGGCGCCCAAACAATCGACCAGGGCACTTCGAGGTTTCCGATTACTGTTTCGACTCGAAAGGTGGTTTGTGACTGTGGAGATTTTTGAACTGCACCCGCGCCGCGACCGGGCGCCGCATGACTGCACGACAGCGCGAGAAGAGCGAAAACTAGAAAGGGCAAAAAGATCATTTTCCATTTGTCATTTACCATTTCTCATTTTTCATTTGCCGTGGGGCGAGTCGTCATTCTCGCGACCAATTCGTGAAGTTCCAGCACTTCACGTTCTAAACCCGCTTGAACTAATGGCTAAATGATAAATGTCAAATGACAAATGGAAAATGGTTTTCGCTGATCGCGGCCTACTGTTCACTGTCTAATATAGTCATGCAGCAGCTTCAACTCGTCGCCTTGCTCGCTGACTTCAACCCGCAGCAGGTCGCGCATCGAAAGCATACCCACCCACCGGTCTTCGCCGTCAACGACCGGCAAGTGGCGGCTGCCGATCTCATCCATTCGATCCAACGCCTGCTGCGGAGTCTCGTCGCAACGAATCACCGCGCGGAGTTCACTAGTCACTTCGCCGAGCGGCAACGTTGCCGGATCGCGCCGCAGCACTACCACGCGATTGAGTAGGTCACGCTCAGAGAAGACACCCATCAACTGGCCGTCGCCATCCAGAACGCACACTGCACCGATGCGGCGCTTCGCCATGAACTCAGCCGCTTCCATGACTGTCGCCGTGGCCCTCATGGAATAAGGCTCACGGTCGCGAATGACATCTTTAATCAGCATCGTCGCGCCTCCCGGTGTGAATTAATTGTCTGGCTTGGTGGGTATTATAGAAAAAGTTCGCGGCGCTGTCTCTAACAAAATGCCTGCGAAACGATGAGGATATGCTTTTGGCTCGTGAGTTAGTTCACAAGTGTTCATGCGTACGTTGAGTCCGGCGAGATACTCGGGCGCGCGCTGACGATATGCCCAGGGGAATGCGCTTAGCTCGTCCCCCAACCACTCGCAATGCTTGTCGTGTCAGTAGCCGTGGTACGCCACCCGGCACCAGCGCATGCAGAATCGCTTGCGCCACGCGTGGTGGCACAGCGACGCCACGCGGCGCCAGGACGTACTCACTTTCCCACCAACTAGGGACAAACTTGCCCTTGAATCGTCGCAGACCCTGAAAGTTGTAGAGAACGCCGAGCCGCTTTGACGTCACCTCCAGAGCGCGCGCCACAACTCGATGTTCAGTTCTGAGATTGTTGGGGCCATCAGTGGCGAGGGGCGAAGTTCCGAGCGTTGCCAATTCGGCGCCTTGTCGTTTCAATTCGTGCAACGCTTCATAAACCAGGAGGGTGGCAGTTCCCGGCGGTGCGTCCGGATCGCGCAAGACGTCTTCGAGGTACCAACCTTTGCGCGCCGGAATCGGACTGGCTGCCAGAAATCCCACGAGCTTTCCGTTTAGGCGCGCGGCAAAATACTTCTTATAGTCTGAATTTAAAAACGGATCGAGAGCCACCAACCACGCGAAAGACGTTGCAGATCGCCGCTCCCCCAACCAGCGCATGCACAGGTTCATCGTTTCTTGTTTTAGCGACTCATCAATGCTTGCGCTCACCGCTTCAATTTCCACACCTGCACGGCGGGCTTTGTTAACCTCAGCGCGCAACTTCTTGGCGACATCACCGCGCGGATTCCATGATCTCAAATCGAAGTAGGGCGCCGCGCCGACTTTGACGGCAGAGAAGTCCGCGGCTGCCAGGTGCGCGAAAGCGGCCGTCGCCGGAACGAACGCGACAACGCGATTGTGCCTTTTTGCTTCGGCGGCAAAACGCCGGGCTAGCTCCGCACTTTGATCGGCTGGGGCGATCGGATCACCAGCCACCAGCCACACACGTCCGAAGCTGCTGTAAACGATTGCGCCATCGATCTCGGGGGTTGACCACAGCAAAGCCCCGGGCGCGACACTTACCAACGAATGGGCGTTATAGCCGTGCAGCGTTTGCAACCGCAATAACTCGCAGGTTGGGTCCGGAGTGCGGCGTCGACGGCGCTCCGCGAGCGCAAAGTCGATGCGTGCTTTTACGTAACGCGCGCCGTAGCTCGCGCCGCCAGCGGCGAGCCACCAATAATGATGAATGGGAATGGAAAGGTGATGCAGCAGTTATTTGCGCCTGCGCTACTTAGGATTGGCGACCAGCATTGCCTGGATGCGGGAAAACGTACTCCGGCGGCTCGGGAATATCAAGCGGTGAACTGGATCTATGGGCGCTCAATCAAATAGCGCACCCTGCGGGGTGGGGCGACGGAATGTGTGCATCTTCTGCAAGTTGTCGGTACCGACGCGCTGTTCGTTGAAGCCAAGTTTCTTGCAATAGACTTCGAACAACTTTTCCTGTGCGTTCCAGTATTGACCCTTGCCGCGCATGCGGGCGCCGAACACGCTGGAGTTCAACTTGCCGTCGCGAGCGTCGCGAATGCGATTCAAAACACGGTCGGCTTTCGTGGGAAGTTTTTCTCGCAGCCGCTGTTCGAAATAAGGAGCGACGCTGCCGGGCAAGCGGAGCATGTTGATAAAAGCTTTGGTCGCGCCGCAATCTTTGGCGCGTTGCAGCAAACCAGGAATGTCTGTCGAGAGACCGGGAATGGTCGGCGCGATCGCGATGCCCACCTGAATGCCGGCATCCGCCAGAATCTTCATCGCTTCAAAGCGCGCGTTCGGAGACGGCGCGAACGGCTCGACCGCGCGCGCGATGTCGTAGTCAGCGAAGGGAATTGAGAAATAGATGCCGACGGTAGTTTCCCGCGCGAGTGTCTGCAGCACGTCGACGTCGCGGCGAATCAGCGCGGATTTCGTGACGATGCCAACCGGATTGCGGAACTCGGCGCACACTTCCAAACACTGCCGCGTCAATTTGTAATTCGCCTCGAGCGGAATGTAAGGATCGGAAGTGAAAGAGAAAACAATCTGCTCGCCTTTCCACGAAGGCTTCATCAACTCCTTTCGTAGCAGAGTGGGCGCATTTACTTTGACAACGATCTTGCGTTCGAAATCGGTGCCGGCGCCAAAGTCGAGATATTCGTGCGTGGGGCGGCTGAAGCAGTAAGTGCATCCGTGAATACAGCCTCGATAACAGTTGATGGAATGGTCGAAAGCTACATCGGGGCTGTCGTTGTGGCTGATGATCGAGCGTGTCTCAGTCTCTTCGTAGACTTCGATCTTCACTGCTGGAGGCTCACCAATCCACTCGACGGAATGTGAGAGCCAGGGATTAGGCGGGTTTGCAACGTAGCGCATGCTGTCTTACCGATGAAACAGCATCTTAGCACTGCATGCCGGTTAGGCCAAGTAAAATAAAGAGACCCCCGGTTACTTTGCGAATCTTTGCGTCTTTGCGCCTTAGCGTGAGAAAGCGCCACTCATAAGTTCACGCCCAGCCGCGAAGACGCAAAGTTTCGCAAAGAAAGAAAGGCCGAGCAGGTGCCCGGCCTTCCTCAAAATAATGCCGTGCAAAATTTACGGTCGCGGTCGCACAGTCACGTAAATTTGCTGACCACGCCGGTTAATCAAGAGCAGCGCCGGCTTGTTGCCGTTCTTATCGATTGCCGCACGCAGGTCTTCGGCTGAACTAATCGGCTGCCGGTTAACTTCCTGAATCACGTCGCCGCGCGCCAATCCCGTTGAGGCAGCGGGACCAGCCGGATCGACTGAGTCAACCACAACTCCTTTTGTGCCCGCCGGCAAATTCAATTCCGAACTAATCTCCGGCGTTAGCGGAATGACGCTAAGACCGAGACGGCCCTGGCCGGTGGCGCCCGGGCCTGTTTCGCCTTGATCTGTTTTCTCGCCTTCCGGTTTGAACTCGCCAGTCGTGGCCGTGATCTTTTGTTCGCGATTGTCGCGGAGGATTGTCAGCGTCACTTGCGCTCCCGGACCGGAGCTGGCAATCCGATTACGGAAGGCGTTCACTTCGTTAACCGGCGCACCGTCCAGCGCGATGATCACGTCGCCTTGTCTAATGCCGGCGCGTTGCGCAGCGCTGCCGGGGGTGACCGAGTTAACGATGATGCCTTTCGTTTCCGACATCCCGAGGCTTTCCGCCATGTCGGAATCGACACGGCGCACGACGATGCCGAGTTGTCCACGCCGGACTTTCCCCGATTTGATCAGTTGGTCCATCACCGTCTTGACCATATTCGAGGGAATCGCGAACCCAATGCCAATGTTGCCGCCGGTCGTTCCGCCCAGGATCTGAGAGTTGATTCCGATCAAGTCGCCGTTTGTATTCACCAGCGCGCCGCCGGAATTTCCCTGATTGATTGGCGCGTCGGTTTGCAGAAAGTCTTCAAAGGCCCCACTGCCCAATCCCGTCGCGCGTCCTTTTGCGCTGATAATTCCCATGGTCACCGTCTGGCCTACGTTGAGCGGGTTACCGATGGCCAATGCGACATCGCCGACGCGCACTTTGTCCGAATCGCCCGGCGTCAAGAAGGGCAAACCAGACTGCGCAATCTTCAGCACTGCGAGGTCGCTCGGCGCATCTGAACCGACAAGTTTCGCGTCGACTGTTCGTCCGTCAGTCAAATCAATCTTGATTTCTTCCGCGCCGTCAACCACGTGATGATTCGTGATGATGTAACCATCAGCGCTGACAATCACGCCGGAACCCAGCGCGCGCTCGAGTTGTTCCCGAGGTTGCTGCTGTTCGCGATTGCGGTTGCCGAAAAGCCCGCCGAATGGATCGTCAAAAAATGGAAACTGCTGCGGCTGTCGCACGCGCTTGTTCGCGTGAATCGTCACCACGGCCGGCGCGACGTGCGAGACCACATCAGCGTAAGAATTCTGCGGCGCGCTATCCGGCACCCGCGTGTAGTTCACCGCCGGCGTCTCTGCTTTCCCTTTGCATGCGACAGCCGCTACCGACAAACAAAACAACAGCGAGGCCACGACGACTGCGCTCGCAATCCTCCGCTGCCGGATCGTTTGATATAACCTCAGATTCTGAAATGAATTCATGGACACTTCCCCCGAATGAAATTGGATAATGCCAAATGTTTTACTTTACGGGTGATTTTAGCAGATGAGAGTTTCGCAATAGT
>DATNEI010000075.1:0-3687 GCA_035606795.1 Pyrinomonadaceae bacterium | reverse complement strand
TAGAGGTCGGCGCGATAGTCGGTGGCCGGATCGCCCGCGGCCTGCTCAGGCGCCATGTACGCCGGTGTGCCAATGGACGTGCCGACGAGCGTGATCGTACCCGTCCGGTTCGTGCTCGGCTCGCGCCTCCCCTCGCGCGAGGCGGAGATAGCCTTGGCGACACCGAAGTCGGTGACGGTGGCGGTGCCGGAGGTGAGGAGGATGTTGTCCGGCTTGATGTCGCGATGAATGATGCCGGCTTCATGCGCCGCGGCCAGGGCGCCGGCGGTTTGGGTGGCGACTTTAACTGCTTCGCTCAACGGCAGCGGCCCGAGTGCCATGCGCTCGCGCAACGTCTCGCCTTCGACAAACTCCATCGCAATGAAATGGCGCGAATCGGCTTCATCGATTTCGTAAATCGTGATGATGTTAGGATGATTCAAACCCGAAGCCGACTTGGCTTCCTGTACGAAGCGGTACATGCGACCGGGATCTGAAGCAACGTCCGCCGGCAGAATCTTCAAAGCGACTTTGCGATCGAGTCGGGTGTCGTGCGCGAGATACACCTCACCCATTCCGCCTTCGCCAATCTTTGAGCGGATTTCGTAACGACTGAGTTTGGTGCCGGCTTCGAGACTCATCGAGGAACTGAGTTGGGCGCGTGAATTCTATCGGAGTTCACTCTGGCGGGCTAATGTTTAATGATGATTCAAGTTCGTCTTGCGTAACGAAACGGTCTTTACTGAACCGAGGCGTTGCTGTATTTTCATCGTCCAATCTTGGCCAGTTGAAGCTGTACCCTCAAAAGCTTATGAATTCGAGAAGATCGCGAACGCTGATAGCTCTGCTGTTAACGGCAACAGCAATCATTTTCGCAGTGCGGCATCAATCGCTCGTCGCCGCGCAGCGTCACACCGGCACCGACACCTACGCAATTACCAACGCGCGAATTGTTACCGTGTCCGGCGGCACCATCGAGCGCGGCACAGTTGTGATCCGCGACGGATTGATCGCCGCAGTCGGCGCCAATGCGGCCGTGCCAGCCGACGCGCGCACCATCGATGGCACCGGCCTCACGGTTTATCCAGGAATGTTCGACGCCAACACGACGCTCGGAATTCCTCGCCCTTCGCCGACTCCCGGCGGAGGTGGCGGCGGTGGTTTCCAGGGTCTGTTTGGTCAGAGTCAGCCCTCGGCAACTTCGCCGAACTCAAGTCAACTTCCCGGCATGCAGCCTGAGATTCTCGCTTCCGATCTGATCAGGCCGGGCGGTAACGAGATCGAGAGCGCGCGCAACGCGGGGATTACTACTGCCCAAACTGCGCCACGCGGAAATGTATTCCTGGGCCAGTCAGCGATCATCAACCTTGCCGGCGACACGCCGCAGCAGATGATCGTACGTTCACCGGTAGCGTTTTATGTTGGCTTGCAGCCTTTGGGTAACGGTCAGTATCCCGGATCGTTAATGGGTGTGTTCGCGTCGGTGCGACAGATGTTGCTCGACGCGAGGCGCTATCGCGAGATGAATGACATTTACGAGCGCAATCCGCGCGGATCGAGGCGGCCGGCACTGGATAAGAGTTTGGAAGCGCTGCAACCGGTCATTGCCGGACGCATGCCGATCGTGATGCAGGCGGACAGCGAACGCGAAATCGATCGCGTGCTCGATCTGGCGAAAGAATTCAACGTCAAAATGATCGTCAACGGCGGGCGCGAGGCTGATCGAGTCGCCGCGCGACTGAAATCGATGAATGTGCCGGTGTTGCTCTCGCTCAATTTTCCGAAGCGGCAAGCTGCAGCGTCGCCTGAATCCGATCCGGAACCACTACGCGTTCTGCGCGAACGCGTGGAAGCGCCGAAGACCGCCGGACGTTTGGCGTCAGCCGGTGTGCGCTTCGCGTTTCAGTCAGGCGGCATGGCGGCGATTGCTGATTATTTAACCAACGCCGCGAAGGCTGTCGACAGCGGCTTATCGCACGACGATGCAGTGCGCGCATTGACGACTTGGCCCGCTGATCTTCTCGGCGTGGGATCGCAACTCGGTTCCATCGAAGTTGGCAAGATTGCGAATCTCACTGTGACTCGCGGTGACTTGCTGGCAAAAGATCGGCGGATCGCCCATGTCTTCATTGATGGCAAGCCGGTAGATCTACGACCTGCCGCAGCGAGTGGTGAACGCGGTTCGAACGCTTCCGGCACCTGGTCCCTGACGGTAAACCTGACCGGATCAGGAAACGAGAAGCAGGAGTTGACTGCGACGCTCAATCTGCGACAGGAAACCGATCGCTTAACGGGTTCACTCGCGGGTTCATTAGGATCGGGTTCGATTGTGAATGGTTCAGTCTCAGGCAGCGACGTGAACTTCACTGTGCCGATCACTCTGCCTGCGCCCGCGAGTCAGACCACCGACGCGATTTTTACGGGGACTGTCTCAGGTAATCAGATGAGCGGCACTGTTCAAGTGGTCGGTCGCGGCGCCGGAACGTTTACGGCAACACGCGCCGCGCGACCAGCGTCAGCAGCGCCGTCTCCGTCACCGGATTCAGGTCAGAACCGCCTGCGTTAGCGGGCGGGTGTCTTCGCGTGTCTGTGTAATCTGCGGAATCTGTGGACAACTTCATGCCGGCTGTCGTGCTGTTTGCCTTCCGCCTTCTGGAGCCTGCCTTCTGCATTGTGCCTTCTGCTTTCCCCGACACCCGACACCCAATAGGTGACTTGAAACTTGAAACTTGAAACCTTAAACTCGCCTTCCGTGGGGCAGTAGCTCAGTTTGGCAGAGCGCCGCGTTCGCAATGCGGAGGTCAGGGGTTCGATCCCCCTCTGCTCCACCAATAGAATCAATGACTTAAGGCAGGGCAGCGACCCTGCCTTTTTCAAATGTCACCGATTCGTCACTTGACGCGACCGGACGCACCAAATTTTCAACTGCTCGACGCTTCGCTTCATCGGTGGCGTGGGTATAGCGCAAAGCCATTCGAACGTCCGACCAGCCGAAGATCGCGGCAAGCGTGAAAGCATCCGCTCCGCAGTCAGCCATGCGAGTGGCTGCTGTATGACGCAAGTCATGAAAGCGGAAATCTTTGATTCCTGCCTCGCTCTTCGCGAAGTCAAATCGACGCTTCACGTCGACCAAACGTCCCTTCGTCCTTGGACTCGGAAAGACATGCTCGTTGGTGTGTGGCAGTCCTTCCAACATTGCCCGGACCGTTTGATTAATCGGAACGAAACGGTCTTTGCCGTTTTTGGAGACTCGGATGTGAATCACCCCTCGCGGCAAATCCACGTCGAACCAGGTGAGATCGAAAATCTCGCCTTGCCTCATTCCAGTGTTAATAGCCATCGTAACGATCCGCTGTACCCATTCCTGATCTTGAAGCTGTTCGAACAACTTGGCTTCTTCTTCATAAGTCAGGTAACGCGTCCTTCCGCTGTTCGTGCGAAACTTCCGCACTCGGCGACAAGGATTGATTTCTATTAGTTCCGCATCGAACGCCAAAGAGAAAATCTTCGATAGCACGCACAACTCGCGATTTACCGTTGCCGGATTTCGCTGCCGTTTGTACATCGTCTTTCCCTCGCGACGTTTCTGCTTCCACTTCTCGATGGTCGGTGGATCGATTTCCGAAAGCATCATCCGTCCGAACGTCTCCTTCAGCATGTCGCAAATCTTCACGTCATCGGGGTACGTTCGCTTGTGTAACTTTGAGT
>DATNEI010000042.1:0-16490 GCA_035606795.1 Pyrinomonadaceae bacterium | reverse complement strand
AAGCCCTCCGTAGTGCCGGCAAAGACTAAGCCTGGAATCGTCGGATGCTGCAGAATGGCGCGCGTACGGCGCGACTGCGAGGGAATACCCTGAACCTTATGCCAGTTTTCGCCGGCGTCGTTGGTCTCGTAAATGCCGCTGCACGCGGACGCGATGATGTGACTCGGGTTTCTAGGATCGAGGTTGATAGCAAAAATATCCGAGTCGTCGATGATGCCGTTCTTGATGATTTTCCACGTCTGCCCGCCGTCCGTCGATTTGTACGGCAGATACCAGGTCCCCGCGTAGATGATATTCGTGCCGCGGGGATCGATGGCGAGAGACTCCACATGAACCAGGCCCGGTGTGTTTTGGGTCGGCAGCGCGGTCCACGTGTCACCCGCATCGAGCGATCGATAAATGCCGTTGAAAGTTCCGGCGATAAGCAGGTCAGGGTTCTTTTCAGATTGGGTCAACGAGTGCAAGGCTTCGTTGTGTAACTCGGACGATTCGCGCCAGGTCAAGCCACCATCTGTCGATTTGAAAAAGCCGCCCGGCTCCTTGTGGCGGTGCGCCGCGACGTAAAGGACCTTGGAATTACGCGGGTCCACAATGATGTGGTCGACAAACAGTCGTGGCCGATTAAGGTTCACGAGCAGTCGCCAGCTACGCGCGCCGTCGGTGGACGTATAAATCTGACCGTCCAGCGTACCGAAGTAAAAGCGCTCCGGATCATTGGGATCGACAACCAGCGAACGGACATCTCCGCCGCTAGGACCGGTAATACGCCAGTCGCTCGAGTAGGGCGCACTGCTGTCGTCCACGTGCGCGCGAACGGTTGTGCGAGGGGATAAATGCGCGATCACGAAGACCGCCGCAATTGCCGTAATGAGACTCAGGGTAAATCGCTTCATTGGTGATTGCTCTTTCGAATTGGCTTTCTACGTCTGGGAAGGGGGCCCACGCTCCGCATTATAAACACTTGCTCACCTCTTTTCGATAGCTCCAGGAAGATTTTCGCTGCCTGAGCGAGGAAGATGTCGCGGAGATGTAGCTAAAAAGCGAAATGGGCGATGCCCTTTAGGAGCATCGCCCATGTTCGGAAGAAGGTCGCGGTCCCCGAGGACTCGGGGCAGCGAACGTTCAAGTTACTCTTCGCCGCGTCGTCCGCGTCGTTTCGGCGCTTTCTTGCAGTCGGGACACGGTGACACCGCGCCGGTTGTTTCGGCTGCCGGTGCGGTCGCGCCCTGCGGCACGATCCACAACTCAACCTTCAACTCAGGCATGCAGCCACCGTCGACCACTACGATACGGCCGGCATCGATGCCACGAGTATTGACGAGGTAGTCCTTCGCGCGCTGTGCTCGCTTCTGACCCTCCTCATCGCATGTCCCGTAGGCAATGATGTAGCCCTGGGCCGTCGGCTCACCCTGCAACGCGATCGCGTAGTTGTCGAGTCTGGCTTTCTCGTCGTTGAAACGGATGTTGCCATACTCATCAACCTTGCGCCCAGTCAATATCGGTTTGACTGGCGTCGTGCACGAGGCCGTGCGGTTGCAGGTCGGATCGACGCCGCCGACCTCGACTGTGGCCGTTACTGACTGGCCAGCGAGACCCTTGGTGTCAACCGTGATCGAGCTGGTGCCCTGACCACTGGTGATTGTTCCGGCCGAAACCGTCCAGTTATAGGTTTCCGAAACCGTCGGCGTACCCTGATTGAAGTTCGCCGTAAACGTGATCGGCTGACCTTCATCAACTGAGTCGGTGCAAGTCACCGCAACCGTCGGGCAAACCAGGATCGGGACGCAGTCGCTGCACTCGGCGATCGTCACTGTGGTCGAAGAGAAGCTGATGCAGCCGCAGCCATCATCAACTTCCACCGACGCCGTGTAGGTTCCCGGAGCCAAGCCGCTCAGGTCCCAGGTCACGTTCGCGCCGTCACCGGTGATACGTCCGCCGGTGGTGCTGTAGGTGTAGAGCAGCGTGTCGCCGTCAGGATCCGTCGCCGTCGTCGTCAGTCCAACTGAATTGGTGACTGTCGTCGGGCAGGCGCCTGAAGCAGACTTATAACCTTCGCGACACGGTACGGTAATTGTCGAGGTAGACGCGGCAAACGAACTGATCACCGGCGCCTGATTCGGCAATACGTCCGGTTCGCGCGCATTGCGATGTCCTACCCAGAACTGAGCGCCAAACCCGTTGGCGTCATCCGAGAAGTTGAAACCGCGCGGGAAACCGCCCGCCGTCGAGGGGCGAGTCGTTCCCGGAACGACCACCAAGCCACGGACCGGTACGGTAACGTTGGTTATTTGATTGATTGGAACGTTGAAATCGACGCCATTAAACATCGACTTGTCTTGCTGGTTGAAGTGCATCCGATACCAGACACCAAATCCGAGCCAGCGATGCGGATAGAACTTCGCACCTGCCAATCCTTCAACCGGACTGTTCTCAAATGCATTCGGAGTGCGGCCGCCCACATATTGCGTCGAACGCAACTCGAGGATCGGCTGGAAGTACTTGTTAATCGGGAAGTCAAAACCGACACCCGCGATGAACTCATCCGGACGATCAAGCAAGACCGCCTCGGTGCCACCGAAATTACCCTTCGGATTGCTGTTCAGGATGTAGCCGAGGTTTGCGGAAATATTGACTGACCGGCTCAGGCGTCCATCGACAAAGCCAACCAAGCCAAAGTCGCCCAAATCGCCGCCAGGACCCGCACCACGCTGCATCTGATTGAATCCCGAAAAGTCATTCGCCTGGTCCGGCCACCATCGATAGAAAGGAATAACACCGACACCCAGA
Source organism: Pyrinomonadaceae bacterium (assembly GCA_035606795.1). Taxonomy (GTDB): domain Bacteria; phylum Acidobacteriota; class Blastocatellia; order Pyrinomonadales; family Pyrinomonadaceae; genus UBA11740. The sequence goes on along the minus strand of DATNEI010000042.1, from coordinate 13,703 downwards.
GGATTTCCGGGGCTGGTGAATCTCCACTTCGCGCCGAAGACAAAATTGTTAAAGTTTGACTCGCCGTAGAGCCGATTGATGAACGGCGCCTCCGGCAAGTAGCTGGGCGCAATCGTAAACGTGACTGGAACAGTAATGGGATTTGTCAGGGCAGTCGCCGGCAGCGTTTCAGTTGCCAATACGATTCCCGGAAGAATTCCGCCGACCGTTGAGCCTATTCCTGGAAAATTATCAGCCGGGCCAAAAGTGCCGCTATTCGGCGAAAGGCTAACACCGAGCGTCGGATTTACTGGCGCAGCGCAGCCAATGGTAAATCCGGTGGCGCCGCCGACCGTCGCCAGGCCAAGTCGAGAAGCCGCACCGCCGACATACGGGAATTGCACGAACGGCTGGCTGAATGCCGGCCGAAAGACTGCCGTGCCCGCGATGTTGCATCCCGGCGGCATACCGTTCGGCGCCAGAATGATCGCCGGTCCGCTGCCGTTAAACGGGAACTTCAACTGCGAATTCGGCAGGTAGAAACTCGACAAGTTCGCCGGGTTATTAACCTTCATGCCGCGGTATCCTTCAGTCTTGAACCACAGCTCGAGGTGGTCATTCAATCCGATGTTAAAGCTCAACGGGACCGAAGTGATGTCGACGTCGCCCGGATCACGATCGTAATTGCTGTACGCAATGCTGAACGTGTACTCTCCGCGCCGGATCGTCTGGCCGTCGTAGATCGTAAAGAGACCAGTGGGCCCGCCTTCCGGCCCGCCGGTTCCCACCGACGGCGAGAGATTTCTGGGATCGTTTTCTTGTCTGAGCCTCTGCCCAGAAGCCACAGCTGACAATACAAAAATTGCGAGTGCAGAAACGAGCACTCTATTCGCGAGTCTCATCGCGTTCCTCCTGCCATTTGGTGAAAAATTTCTCGGGGCCGAATCATTCGTGAGCGACTGGCTAGTAAGTACTTGGAGTGATTTGTTTGCTCGAAGCATTACGCCGTCAGTCAACCCAGGAGACCGGACGCTCGAACTGCAGCGTCAACGAGAAACGTTAACTAAAGTGCCAACCTCTAATACGCTTGCGCGCCGAGGGTAAGATTGAGAGTAAGCAACAACGCGCTATCTCTCGTAACTGTTAATACCGAATAAGCTAGCGCTACTTTATAAGGAAACTGAGCGCTTGTGTCAACTACGATTTCCGCAGGCCACGGCACACTTTACGTTCGGAACATTTTGAGCTGCCACGGCTTATCAGAAATACCGTCGAAGCCTACCATTGCCAATCCCCGAAATCAAGAGTTTTTCACGACTTAGGGGCGATTTTAATATGTTTTTTCAGTCACACGCGGTTGCCAAACTTCACAGTAGCGCAAGCTGCGGAAGCCACCTCTTTTGACCGTCGGTAGCAAGGTCCTTCCGACAAGCGAGGTCGGCTATTTCACGCTGCCGCAGTCATTAGACCTTTGACAAAAAGCGGTTATTCATTGGGGGCGGCGGATTCAATCCTTTCCTGCTTAGGCATAGATGCCCCGCATGCGGGTGTCGTATGCGACGCGATCAATAGCCAGCATGTAAGCCGCGGTTCGAGTATCGACCGAGTGGGCATCGGCATAACGGCACAGGTCGTTGAAGCTGGCCACCATCGTGTCTTGCAGACGCTCGTTCACGACGCTTTCGCGCCAGAAATACCCCATTCGATCCTGAACCCATTCGAAGTATGAAACAGTCACGCCGCCGGCATTGGCTAAAATGTCGGGAATGACAAAGATGCCCTTTTCATAGAGCACTTCGTCTGCCGCAGCGGTCGTGGGGCCGTTAGCCCCCTCAGCGAGGATCTTGCATTTCAAGCGTTCACAATTCTGGGAAGTTATTTGGTTTTCAGTTGCCGCCGGCACCAGAACGTCACAATCCAGCTCGAGCAATTCGGCGTTGGAAACGTATTCCGCTCCAGGAAACCCTTCAAACGACTTCGTGTTTTGCATGTGCTTCGTCGCGGCCGGAATATCAAGACCGTTGGCGTTGTGAATTCCGCCATGAACGTCAGAGATGGCCACGACTTTGAATCCCGCTTCGTGCATCAACAATGCTCCGATGCCTCCCACGTTGCCACTTCCCTGCACCACGATGCGCGTGTTACTTGGATCCATCTTGAATCGTTTGCAGGCTTCCTGAACTACGATCAAGATTCCTCGGCCGGTTGCTTCGCGACGACCACGCGAACCACCAAGATCGATGGGTTTGCCCGTGACCACCGCGTTGACTGTGTGCCGCGCGTGCATTGAGTAGGTGTCCATGATCCACGCCATCGTCTGCTCGTTGGTATTCATGTCGGGCGCCGGCACATCTTTCTCGGGACCGATAAAGTCGAGCAACTCCGAAGCATAGCGACGCGTCATTCGTTCCAGCTCGCCCATCGACATCTGCGAAGGGTCACAGATGATGCCACCTTTAGCGCCGCCGAACGGCACGTTAACGACCGCACACTTCCACGTCATCCACGCGGCCAGAGCGCGCACTTCATCAATCGTCACATCGGGCGAGTAACGAATACCACCTTTTGCCGGCCCGCGCGCAAAGTTGTGCTGAACGCGGAACCCTTCAAACACCTGAATACGCCCTGAGTCCATGCGCGTCGGGATATAGACCTTTAGTTCGCGGTTGGGTACGCGCATCACGGCGTACAAGTCCGCATCCAAATGCAGCAACTGGGCCGCGCGATCAAAGCGCGACATCATCGACTCAAAAGGGTTCGCTTCCTTTATCTCTTTGATATCGTCAACTAAAGCGTTAGGCATAATTATGCTCCGCGGAAGAAAGTATTTGGCAAAGCTTGAAGGGGTTCTAAGTGGCGGATGTTAACTCATGGAGGTAGACCGCGCAACCGAAGATCGTTCGCAGGACGCAACGCGCAACGGCGTGCTAACATCGAAACCAAACGAGCGGGCCGGCACTCTCAAGCACTCAATGAATAAGCTTTGGCAACGGCGGTTCTGGGTTGGAACGATTGTCCTTCTCTCTGCGCTCGCCGGCCCTCTTGGTGCATCGGCGCAGACAAGCCAATTGGATCAGGACGATCCGGTCAAGCTTTTTGAGCGCGGCCAGGATGCTCACGCAAAGAGTGACTACAAAACAGCTATTGAGTTTTACGATGCAGCCATTCGCTTAAAGCCGGAATTTCCCGAAGCAGAATTCCAACGCGCGATGGCGCTGCTATTTTCAAATCACAAAGACGAGGCGTTGAAAGGATTTAATCGCGCGGTAGAGTTGCGACCCGATTGGGCGTACGCCTACGCGCGCTTCGGTTCGCAATTGTCAGCGTACTTCAACGACGACAAAAACGGCGAGCCAATCCTGCGCAAAGCAATCGAGCTCGAACCGGACAATGAAGAAGCGCTGGTCGCGCTGGCGGATTTGCGCGCGCGTGCCGGAGATCGAAACGAGGCGCTGCTGTTGAGCCGTCGCGCCACCTCGTCCAAACAAGCGACCGCATCGACTTGGCGCAGGCGTTCGTTCATCGAAATCGGCGCCGGCGACAGAATGGCCGCATTGGCCAGCGTCGATAAAGCGTTGGCTTTGAACCCAAATGATCTTGGCGCCCGTTATGATCGAGCAAAGCTGCGACTCGACGTCGGCGACAAACCAGGCGCCTACGACGATCTGCGCGTGCTTGACCAGGCCGGCCATGGCAACAATTTGCCTGGCGCATTTGAATTGGCCCAACTCTACGAACGCGCGGGCCGAAACGAAGATGCGCTCCGCATCCTCGATGCGCTGGCGGAAAAAGATCGGAAAGCTCCGGAAGTAGTTGCCTTGCGGGCCGAGCTTAGCGGCGGCGATGGTTCCACCGCCGAGGAGCGTGCCGCGCTTGAACAGTGGCTGGAACGCGAACCGAAAAACGCGACCCTACTGGCGCGGCTGGGCGCGGCGTATCGCCTGGTCGATCCGCTAAAGTCTCAGGACTACTACTACCGCGCGTCACAGCTGGAACCAAACAATGCGAAGTTCGCCATCGGTTATGCCGCGGCCCTGATTCAAAGCCGTCGCTTCGCTGAAGCCATTTCGATTTTGCGCCGGGTAATCTTGAAGACGCCGGATGAATACACGGCACACACAAATCTCGCGCTCGCGCTCTTCGAATCAAAGGACTTCCGCGGCGCGATTACCGAGTGTGAATGGATTATCGGGGCGCGACCGGAGGTGGTGGTGACGTACTTTTATCTCGCGATCGCGCATGATAACCTCCAGGAGTACCCGGAAGCATTGGACGCGTATGAGAGGTTTCTGGCCCGCGCCACTCCGGCGGCGAACCAGTTGGAAATCGATAAGGTGAACTTGCGTTTGCCGATTCTCCGCGATCAGATTAAGCGCGGGCAGGGCAAGCGCAAGACTTCTTGATGTCTTAATCCACTGCGGCGAAAAAATGCGAATTCGTCTCGCTCACATTTCGTCAATCCTTTCAGTCACGGCCGCAACTCTCATACTGTCCACATCCGGAAACGCTCAGCCAGAGTTACCACAACTGTTATCGCCGCCGCCGATGCGCTACGTCGCGCCGAATGATCGATCTCAACTTGCAGCGACCAAAGATGCGAAGGCTCGCATAAGACTAACGATTGAATTGGCGCAAGCGCGGCTGACGCAGATGGAACAACTAACTTCACAAAAAAGTTTTGCCGACGCTTCTGAAACACTGGGCAATTACCTCGGCTTAATTGAAGACGCAATGAATTTTGTAGCCGGTATGACGCGGGACAAAAACAGCACGCGAGATCTTTACCGGCACCTGGATATCTCTTTGCGCGCGCAAATCCCGCGGCTGGCGGTGATGCGGCGCGACACGCCCGCGGAGTACTCAATCCATCTGAAAGCCGCGGAAGAGTTTGTCCGCAGCGCGCGCAGCGACGCGCTCGACTCGTTTTACGGTCATACAGTTTTGCGCGAGCCACCTAACAGCGATGCGAAGATCGCTGAACCGGACACTAAGCGCCCCTAATCGATCATGCCCAACAAGAACACCCTCCTTCATCTGAGTAACCTGATCAAGAAGCACTGCCTGCTGCTCGCCGTTGTCCTAACCTTGCCTTTAGTTGCCACTTCCGCAGCTGCGCAGACTCGCGATCATCTAACTGACCCCGAGAGTGAGTTAATTCGATTCCATCAGGAACTCGACAAGCGAATCGAGGTCTTCATCAAGGCGATCGATCGTCGCTTCGGAATAATCAATGGCGTGGCCGAGCCGAAAACGAAAAAGGTTTCGAAGGACGAGCCCGATTGGGGCGACGCTCCCAAGGGCACCCGCGCGGAACTGCTCGGCGATATCGCCGGAATCTTAGACGAGGCGATTACCAACATTGACGACGTCAGTCGGCGCGACGAAAAGAATCCGATGATCTCGCGTGCGTTGCGCAAACTCAGTGCGGCAGCCACAAATTACGCGACCCAACTGACGGCAATGCTGAAACAATCAAAGGACGGCGACGAACTTTCCGCGATCGAACGCGCGTTGGACGAAGCCAACGAAATTATCGAAGTTGGAAGCAAACTGCCGCCGCCCGAAACACAGAAAAAGAAAAAGTCCTAATAGATCAGATCCCGCTGTCTCAAAGACCACCCAAAACTCAGTCACGCGCTTTCTTCAACACTTCGGTCGCGCGATTGATCGCCGCCACAATTCGCTCCAGGCCCGATTTCAGATTGGTTGTGTTCCGATCGTCCAGCGCTTGCCTAAAGTCTGTCAGCGGCTGGGATGCGTAGCCTGTGAAAGTCCCGGGCACGTAGATTTCATGCTTGTACCACGGTCTGCCGTTCAAACCTCGATCATCGATAAACGCGCGTTCAGTCATCATGAGCGCATCGTTCAAGCGATCGAGCTTCAACGAAGAGGACAAAGATTTGTCGCCTTCGAGGACCAGCCTTTGTCTATCCCTTTCAACGCGCGCCGCTTCGTCGGCAAAATTCTTAATCGCGTCGTTCATCGCCTTTTCATCAACTGCTGAATCCAACTTGCGACGCTTGGCCAACTTCATCGCTTCATTGAAATATTCGCGAATTGCATCCGCATAATCGCGATAGTCGAATTGCAAGCCCTCTGCGCCGGCGAGTCGCATGGCCATCGTGCCCCACAATTGCGCCGCCGCCACGTGATATGTGAAATCAGGATCTCCAAACTTAGACATCCAGGTGAACGAATCGAATGCCGAATGGTAAACCCCATAGTCACCGCCGAATCCCATGTCAGTCGAAGCAATCCCCAGATGCTGCAAGAAAGGCGTGTAGTCGGAACCGGAGCCGAGCGGACTGATGCGCGCTTCTGCATCGTAATCAGCATCGGTTTCATTTCTCTGCTCGCGCGTATGGTCCTGCCATTGCTGATAAACCGTCTTGCCGGTCTTCGGGTCTTTGATGTCGCGGGTGGCACTGCGAATAAGTTTCCAAAGTGAGGGCACTGATGAAGCGGAATAGTTCGGCCCATTAACGGCCACATCGACGTTCAAGTAAGCAACCGCTTTCTGCTGCAATTCGGCATCGTGCTCTTCGGCCCATTCGGTGGAGCCTTCCAAGCCGTATTCCTCCGCGTCCCAACTACAAAGAATGATCGTGCGATGTGGTTGCCATCCGTTCTTGAGAAGCTGTCCGAATCCGCGCGCGGTTTCCAACATCGTGGCGGTGCCGCTGTTTGGATCGACGGCGCCAAAGACCCATGCGTCGCGGTGATTGCCCATTACGATCCAACGTTCTTTTTCGGATGAGCCGTCGATACGCGCCACCACGTCCCAAATTTTCCGCGACGCATAGTCCATGTCGGTCTTCAAGTGAACACGCACGTCGTTCGTCCCGCCCACGTGATAAGGAAAAGGAAATGCGCCCTGAAAACCTTTCGGACGGACCGCGCCTTTCAACGGCTCGATCAATTTTCGCGCTTCGTCATAAGCCAGCGGCTGAACAGGAATACGAGGAATGTCGTCGTACGCTTGCTCTAAACTTATTCGCGGCGTCCCGGGTGTTGCCGGCTTTCCCGGCGTCAAAGGATCGCCCGGATAATGAAACAGGAATTGCACTGAGCCGCGCTGGCCCGACGCCACCGGACGCCACGGACCTTTCGGATAAACGTCGCCCTGCGCGTAACCGTCGTCCGCCGGATCAGAATAGATGATGCAGCCTACAGCACCGTGATCCTGCGCGACTTTCGCTTTCACTCCACGGAAGGAATTGCCATAACGAACAACGACGATCTTGCCCTTCACATCTACGCCGGCTTTCTCGAGCGCGTCATAGTCCGGCGGCAAGCCATAGTTCGCATAGACCAGCGGCGCAGTCACATCGCCCGTCGCGCTATAACCATTGAAGAGCGGCGTGATTTTTTTATTCGACGAAGTTGCGTCTTCTTTAATGATCGATTCGCGGACTGAAAGCCGTTCGCGACGTGGCGATACCAATTCAACGATCGGATCCGTTTTCGGGTAGTTAAGCCAAACTTCATACTCACTAAGTTCAGCGTTCAGCCCGTATGAGCGCATCTGATCGCGCACGTAAATTGCCGTGTCGTAATCTTCTTTGGTGCCGGCGACGTGCGGCTCAGAAGTCAGGTGTCGCAGATGCTCGCGCGCGGAGCTTGATGAAGGAATCGCGCGAAATTGTTCCTCAAAGTTGCGCTCGGCGTCTGAAGCTTCGCGGTTGAATCCGTCGATGGCCGGACGAGTTTGAGCAAAAGTGACTGAATGAAGCGCGAAGACCGAAATGATAAGAATGGGCAACGATTGGCTGGTGCGTGTCATGAATGTCCTCCCAAGTGTGTCAGTAGCCGAGCGATAGCGACGGGATCATAAATTCACGGTTGACTGTCGCACCCGCTTGCTGCCGCAAGCGGTGCTAACAGATAAACTGAACTAACTTTTGTTTCCTCACGTAGAATTTACCGGAGGATTCACGAACGAAATGGAAAGTCGCTACTACCCGGGAGTCGAAGCCGACACCATAAAACTCATGGTCGAACTGCGCGATCTGTTCGATGAAGATTTCGAAGTTCAGACGATGCAAGTTTCTTCGACTGCCGTGCTGCAAGCGCGTAAGTCTAGCACGTTGCGCGACATCACCGGACTCTCGGCCGGACTGACGATCAAAGTCACGCCTGAGTCGGGCGGCACGCGCGTCGAAATCGGAATGCAGAAGTGGTTCGACAAAGCTGCGGTGGCGGCCGTCGCGCTGGCGCTATCCGCCGGGCTCCTGGTCGCGCTACCCGCGCTCGGAGCTTACTGGCAATACAAACTCACACAGGACGCCTGGGCGAAGATCGAAGCGCACATCGCGCGCAAAGCCGGGGGCTATGTTCCGCCTCTGCCGGGACGCTGCGGCACCTGCGGAGCAGCCGCGAGCGCCGGCGCAGCGTACTGCTCAGCGTGCGGCGCTAACCTGCGCATGGGACTTTCGTGTCCGCACTGCAATGCGATGCAAAAAGATGCGACGGCAAGGTTTTGTAATTCGTGCGGGAAGTCTCTGACGATGTGAGGTCAGAACCGCCTGCGGTAGCGAGCGGTTGATCTGAATCGACAGCAATAACCACCCGCTACCGCAGGTGGTTCTGACTCAATCGTGTCGCAACGCCCGGACCGGATCGATGCGCGCGGCACGCGACGCGGGATAGAGAGCGGCCAGGATCGAAACCACCAGGGCGAAAGCAATTGCTCCCAACCACAAGTAGGGCGGCAAGGAAAAGAAGTCCACGAACGATGCGCCCTGCGGCTTCAGAACAAATCGATAAGCCAGACGGTTCGCGAGCGCGTCAATTCCCCACGCCGCCAGGCAGCCGATAATTCCTCCCGTTAACCCAATCACCGCTGCTTCAAAAAAGAAGATCAGTTTGATCTCGCGATCTTCCGCGCCAATGGCTTTCATGATTCCGATTTCGCGAGTGCGCTCGAGGATCGACATGATCATCGTGTTGGCAATGCCGAATGAAGCGACCAGCAAAGAGATACCGCCCAACAAACCCAGCACGGAATCGATAATCAAGAACACGGTGCGAATCTGATCGAGCTGATCGACGATGGAAAAGCTGCGAAAGCCCATGTCGTTGATTCGTTTGCGCACTTCTGTCAACGCCACCGGATCGCTGACGCGCACGACGGCTGAACCGTAGCCCTCGCTTTGCGAGTCGTCGAGCTGGCCGCTTTGTTTCGCCAGCGCCAACGCCACTTCGCGCATTGGATTGCGATGCTTCCGCGCCCAGTCACGGGCAATGGGCAAAGGTACATAGACCGCGGCATTCATCATCAGGCCGGACGGCCCGCCCTGTGCGGCGCCTTCCCTTTTTTCGTGACCGAGGACTCCCACAATTCGCAGCGTGCGGCCGGAAATAGCGTTCGCGGGCGGACCGTTATTCTCCTCAATCGGCAAACCAAAGAAGCTGAAGCCGCTATCTTCATCCGGCTTATTCGCTTCATCTTCGGCCGGTTTCTTTTCTCCCGTTTCGCCGCGAGTGGTGAGAAGTTCGACCGTCTGGCCAATCGCGTCGGCAGGTTTGGCAAACCCGCAAGTTTCAGCCACGGCATCGTCAATGACTGCCTCGTCGGCGTTCGTGCTGCTCAACATCTTTCCGGCCGCAAAAATCTTGAAACGCGATGACGAATTCGGCACTGAAGCAGCCGCCACCGACTGCGGCGCCACGCGCCCATTGCAGCGGAGATAAACATCGAAACTGATGTCGGGCTCGACGTACGCGACACCCGGAATCTTCTGGATTTCTGCCACGGCTGCGTCATCCAAAATTCGTGAAGGAGCCTCGTTGGTTCGGAATGCTGGGCCACGCCGATCACCGGGATTTTCGTCGCGCCGTAATTTAGGATCGACGTTAGTCATCGCCATGGTGAAGACGCTCTTACCGAACACCCGAATTTCATTAAAGAAATCGAGCGCGCGAAATCGCGAGAGCATGTTCCGCTGCAATCCAAGGCCGAATGAGACCATGGTGACGATCACTGCCACTCCTACGATTACGCCCATCGAGGTCAGGGTCGCGCGCAGTTTCGCTTCGCGCAGATTGCGCAACGATAGGTGCAATAAATCAAGAAATGACATGGCGGAAATGGTTGAAAACCCGCACAGAATAACCTATTTCGGGCATCGACAGAATGTGCGTTTTTCCGCCCATTTTTGACCGATTTTTTCTCGCAAAACTTTCCGGATAATCGTCCCTGATGCAACTCCACCGGGCAGCTTCGAATCAAAGATTTGTCGTTGTTAGACCCGACGCGGTTCAAAACAAAAGCGAGACAAACCAAGAAGTAACCAGCCCTCACACGGCGAATGCACTTGAAGCCGTCTTGCGTAGCCACCAGATCGCTGGTAGAAATAACGGAGATTAAGGAAGATGAAAAACCCCAGAAATATCTTTGCGAAAATCAGTGCGGTCTTAGCGATCGTCCTCGCAGTCGGTACCGCGGCCGTTGCTAAAAAGAGTTCAGACGGTAACGCTTTTTCAAACATCAAGATTAGTAACTTCGGTCAGATGGACGAACGGTTCTACCGTGGCGCCCGCCCGAAAGAAAAAGATTTTCAGGCCCTGAAAGATTTGGGCATTAATACGATTATTGACTTGACCGACAACACCCCGGAAGAACGCGGCTATGCAGAAGCCGTCGGATTGAAATATGTGAATATCGCGATTCCTGACAAGAAGGATCCCAGCGATGCGCAGGTCGCCCAGTTCATGAAGATCGTTAACGATCCAGCCACGGGCAAGTTCTACGTGCACTGTGCCGGCGGCCGTCACCGCACCGGCGTGATGGGCGCGATTTACCGGTTCAATAACTACCACTGGAATCTGGACCAGGTTTACAGCGAAATGTTGAAATTCGACTTCTACACCTCCAACGGGCACGGCGGCCAGAAGACGTACGTCGAGAACTACGCTCGCCGCGTTCAGTCCGAAAGCGCTACACCGATCGCTACGCAGGGCAGCAAGTAAGACAACAGTTCACCTCGGTGAACGCACCTCTAAGAGAGTCGCCGCGCAATGCGGCGGCTCTTTTTTCTTGTTTTGCACCCGCGTCTTGCGGCTATCTAACACTTTCCTTGCGAAACCCTGTCCGGCAAATCCAAGCACGAGAGTTGCTCTGTTCTCAGCGAATCCCTGGCGCACAGCCGCGTTGGCTGAATCTGTTAGCAGCTCTTATTCGAGGAACCTATGCGATCGCTAAGAAAGACCCGCGTGCTCGCCATCGTTGCGAGTCTCCTGATCATCGTTGCGTCTCTGGAAGTCTTCTCTACCGTCCAAGCGCAAAAGAAGAAGGACAAGGAGGCGAAAGGCACGCCGGTGCTTTGGCGTGATCCCGGCAACATGCGAAAGCGCAATTTGTACTACGGACCCGGCTCGGAAGCTTTGGCTCCGAAGCCGCCGTTCCGTTTTATCAAAGAAGTCAAAGAAGGCGGCATGCCCAAGTTCGATGTCGAAGATGCGCGCGGCACCAAGTGGCGAGTGAAGCTGGGCGAAGAGGCCCAGGCGGAAACCGCGGCGTCGCGCCTGGTGTGGGCGGCCGGTTACAACACCGAAGAGTCTTACTATATCAATCGCGCCAACATCGACGGTATGAAAAAACTTTCGCGCGGCCAGAAGTACGTGCAGGGCAATTCAGTCGTGGGCGCTCGGTTTGAATCTCGTCGCGAAAACATTAAGCGCGGCAAAGAGTGGAGTTGGCGCGACAATCCGTTCAAGAACACGCGCGAACTGAACGGTCTGAAGACGATGGTGGTACTCACGAACAATTGGGACACCTTCAAGAAGAACAACAAGGTGCTGCACGACAAAAACACCAACGAAGCCAACTATACGGTGACGGATCTCGGCGCGACGATGGGCAAAGCCGCAGGCGTGGGCGCCGGCAGGTCAAAGAATAATGTGCGCGATTACACACGCTCGCGATTTGTGAAGAAGGTGGATGGCGACAACGTGAAATTCAACTACGACGTGCGTCCCAAAAAGCTGGGACTGCTGAGCGTCTTCTATCCGCCGTATTACATTCGCCAGCACAAAGCGACGAACACTATGAATAAGGTGCCGGTCAGCGACGCGGCGTGGATCGGAGCGAAGATGGCCCAGTTATCCGACGAACAATTGCGCGATGCTTTTCGCGCTGCTGGTTACGATCGGAATACGCAGGATGCTTATGCTCGCGCAGTGCGCAATCGCATTAATGAGCTGAATCGATTACGTAATGCGCCGCTAGCGAGCCGTCCACGACGTATTCAATAGGCGAGCGAGAAAGTGGCTCGACGCCAACATAAGAACCTTTCTTGAGGTGCTGGCCGTTGGCCTAGGCTATTGCATCGCGCGCCTGGCGCTTTGGAATTTTCTTTATAGCCGCCGGGCCTAACCCGTCTCTTGAGAGTCGGCTTTAGCCTTTCGTTTTTCTTCGGACAGAGACTGACGCCCTTTGGTAAACACGTGATACGTCACCGCGTCCCACGCGTTGTGAATGCCGACAAATAGAAGCAGCAGCGTCACCGCGGCCACGAGAAACAACGCGCGGCGGGGGTGCGAGCCGCTCAGAAATGCCGAGATGACCAAGACGACGTAACCGGCGAGCGGCAGCACAAGATAAAACCACCAATCTTCAAAGACAGGCCGGTACGCGGTCTGTCGATTCATGCGGCGGCAGACTATCACGCTGTACACCGTCCCAATCGCGCCGACTAAACCCCAGAACAGTCCCACGATTCTTATCGAATGCCACGGAGCGCTCAGAACCGCTGACAGCAGCAACACCACCCCGAAGTGAACCACGCTGGGAGTGGCAAAAGCTGCGCTGGCTTCAGCGATACGCCCCGATGGTCTTTCCGCGATCAGCGTCAACACGACAAACTGCAACCCGATGAGCGCGCCGGCCGATGAACCGGCGATCACGTAGAAGCTATTCCACTCGGTGAGTTCTATCATTGCTTACGCAGTGTCGGGCGTGAACGTACAACGCTCATCATGTTCGAGCAGCGAATTAGATGTGGCTCGCTGGATCAAAGACTTGTCAGCGGTAAGCTGCGATAACGTTTGTTGGTTAATCTTGCCAGCGCGTTGACGACTGCCGGAGAGATGACGGGAACGGGAGGTTCGCCGCATCCCGTGGGCGCTTCGGTACTCGGAACAATGTGTACGTCAACGGTCGTGGGTGCGTCCATGATGTACGGCGGTGTGTAGCCATCGAAGTTGCGTTGCTCCACCCGGCCATCTTTGAAAGTGATCGCTCCTTTGGACATCAGTTGGGTCACTCCGAATCCGAGTCCGGCTTGAAACTGGCTTTCGACCGTCAGCGGATTCACCGCCAGACCACAATCGACCGCAACGGTCGCGCGATGAATCCTGGGGCGTTTGTTTTCGATCGAAACTTCGACCGCGCAAGCGACCGCTGTATCAAAACACTCGTGACATGAAATTCCCGCGGCGTGACCTTTAGGAAGACTTCGGCGCCACGCGCTCTTCTCGTCCAGCAGGTTGAGGGCGGCGAGTAACTTCTTCGCTTCCGGTTTCAAGAGCTTACGGCGATAAGCGATCGGGTCTATCTTCGCCCGGGTCGCTAATTCATCGATGAGCGTTTCCATTACGAATGCAGTGTGGGTGTTGCCGACTGAGCGCCACCACAACACCGGAACATTCACAGTCGGGTTGTGCGCCGTCACGTGAAGATTTGGCAGGTTGTAGTTGGTGTCCGCGGCGCCTTCGACGGTGGT
>DATNEI010000017.1:0-16050 GCA_035606795.1 Pyrinomonadaceae bacterium | reverse complement strand
TCGCGGGCATACGAGATTTGTACGAAGGCTTGCGCAGCCTGAGCCGAGCCGCGGTTGAGATCCGGATGATGCAGACGCGCAAGCCGCTTGTAGGCCGCCTTGATCTCTTTTACTGAGGCAGTGTTCCTGACTCCGAGAATCTCGTAATAATCCACCATCATCTGTTGCCCCGCAGGCTTAACCGAAGCGAAGAGTACATCTTTCCGTTACGCCTTTCCAGATCATTGGTAAGAGGTTCAAAGGAACTCTGGGCGTGATTGCGGAAACCCGACCGTTAGGGAGGTGCACGTTATCTCGGCACCCTCCCTCACGGTCGGGTTTCTGTCAGTATTGCGCGGCACGCAGGGAAGCAAAACCTCGGCACCCTCCCTCACGGTCGGGTTTCTGTCACATGGATCGGCAATTCGCGATTGCTAATCGCAATCGCTAGTCGGCGCCTGCTTGGCACGCATCAGCCCGCAGTGTCCTTTCGCCGCCGCTGCTCGCTCGCCTTCACGATCTCGCTGATGTCTCCCACTGGACGTATCTCCCAGATGTTGCCGTACGTTAGCGAAGGATGCTGCGACATGAGCTGTACCGCATGATTCATGTCTCGCGCTTCAAGCAAGAGAATGCCGCCGAGTTGTTCCTTGGTTTCCGCATAGGGGCCGTCTGTGGTTGCCACTTTGCCGTTCTGCCGCGACAAGGTCAGGGCGGTTTCCGCAGGCTGGATCGCTTCGCCACCGGCCCAATGTCCGCCGGCGCGCAGATGGTCGTCGTATGCCAGGCATGTGTCGAACATGGCGTTTCGCTCGCTCTCAGTCATGCCCTCGAATTTATCAATGTCGTAGTATCCAAAACAGATGTATTTCATTTGTTCTTCTCCTGGTTCTTCTCGGCGTGGAAACCAACAGCCGGATCCATGGCAAATTTTTGTGTCACTGCTTTAAGTAACGAAGCGCAACACATCCTGATGCAAAAGCTTTTGACTCAAGCAGTCTCAATTGGAATCTCTCCGGCAGGCTAACGTCTGCCCAGAGCCGTCTCCCTTCTCCTACAACGATTGGGCCGACGACAAACCGATATTCATCAATCAAACCCAGCTCTATAAGTTGTGAAGGAATACTCACACCGCCGACCAAAATATCTTTGCCTGGTTCCTGTTTCAGCCTGAGTATTTCGTCTTGAAGGTTAGTCCGAGCGATTCTCGTAGTTCTATCTCCAACGCTTTCCAGGGTTCTTGAAAAAACGAGTTTTTGAAGCGAGTCAAATGCTCGAGCAAATTCGTTCGATGCTTTTGTCATCGACTGGGTCTTTGCGACCTCGGGCCAAAAAGGAACCATCAATTGATAGGTGATACGTCCGAAGACGAGCAGGTCAATCTCGCCGAGGAGTTGCGTAAAATATTCATGCGTTTCGTCATCAGCAAGTTGCTTGGTGTGGTCAACGCAGCCATCCACGGTAATGTTGATTGCGAAGATTAACTTCCTCATTAGATGTTCTTCCCTTTTAATGTACGTCCTGACGACGCCTGCTGCATTGGGGCTGACCAATCGTCCTGGACTCATCGCTGACCGCGAAACCATCGACCGCGACCAAGTTGTTATTGTCCGACCGTCCCGGTTTGGACTTCGCCGTTGCGTTCGTAGTTCACGAGAATGACGCCGCTTGTACCGACAATACTTTCCGTCACCTTGAACGCCGCCGGAATCGTGCCCTCGGCAAAAAGCTTTTTCCCCTCGCCCAAAGTTATCGGATAGATCATCAGCCAGAAACTATCAACCAGATCATGCTTCATCAGCGTCTGGAGGAAATTGCCGCTTCCCCAAATGTGCAGATCGGGTCCTTCTCCTTGCTTGAGTTCGGCGACTTTTTGCGCAACATCGCCACTCAGAAACACGGACGGCTGCCATTCGGAAGACGTCACCGTGTTCGAAGCGACGTATTTAGTCGCCGTGTTGACGCGCGGCCAGATGTCCCCATGTTGCGGCCAGAATGTTTTCCAAATGTCGAAGGTTTTGCGCCCCAGTAAAAGGTCGATCGGCATGTCCAGCATCTTTTTCACCGCCGCGTCGATGGCGTCGTCGTCAAAAGGCGCCTGCCATCCGCCATACGCAAAGCCGCCGCTCCGATCCTCGTCTGGCCCACCCCCTCCTTGTATGACGCCATCAAGGGTGATGTGTTCAAGTACGGTAATTTTTCTCATGATTGAATTCCCTCGAGTAAGAATCATCCACAGATTACGTAGATTACGCAGATTACGTAGATTCGCGACTGCTTAATGTGCTTGCTTTCTAATCGGAGTAATCTGCGTATCCGTGGATCATCTTTGCGGCTGGACTATTCCGTTCCTTGTTCCGGAGCGGGGAAGAAGAGCAGCTCGCGCACCTCGCCGGGGATGTCACAGGCGATGGCGCCCTTCTTCGCCCAAGCAAGTGCCTCGTCGATGTTGGCGCATTCCAGAATCCAAAATCCGCCCATGTGCTCCTTGGTTTCGGTGTACGGCCCGTCAGTGATGGACACCTTGCCATCGGAGTGCTTTCGCACCGTCTTTGCGTTAACGGGGGGGGCAATGCCGCAGGCGAACTTCCTCACGGCGGCAGCGATCATTTCGCGGTTGAGCGTGTGGATCTCTTCCATCATCGCTTCGGTTACGGTCGACGGGTCGAAGTCGTCGGGGATGTAGTTGCAAACCAGATACTGTGGCATGAATTCTTCTCCTTGTTTTTTGAATCATTGATTCATCGGTTGATTGATTCAATGGATCAATGAGTCAATAAATCTTTATTAATGCCTGCCTTCACCCTATAGTCGTTCGGGATACCGAAAATCGACAGCTCTTGCAAAAAAAATCAGACACGATTTACAGGATTTACGGGATTTTAGAAAAACGAAACTTGCAACCCGGTCGCTACAGCTCCCGGTACTGACTTCATAGCATCGTCACTCAACGCAGGGACGGAGTCAGTACCGGTCGCTACAGCTCCCGGTACCGACTTCATAGCATCGTCACTCAACGCAGTCGACGGAGTCAGTACCGGGAGCGATAGCGACCGGGTTAGTACTATTGACTCAATCACGACACGACACTTAAACAATGAAGCTTGAAAGTCTTAAGACATTTATTTCAGCTGCCGAATCCGCTCCTGCAGGAATTTCCGCTCAGGTTCCTGTTGGGTCAGCGCCAGAGCTTTCTCGTAAGAGGACCGGGCTTCAGCGGTCCTGCCGAGCCGGCGGTACATATCGGCACGAGCTGAATGCGCCAGGTAGTAATTCGCCAATTCGCCATGTTCCAGCACCGCCTCGATATGACGGAGACCGGCCTCGGGACCATCGCGCATGGCAATCGCCACCGCACGATTGAGATAGACAACGGGCGAAGGCTGAATCCGCGCCAGCTGGTCGTAGAGCGCAACTATCTGACCCCAGTCGGTCGCAGCGGGCGATTCCGCTTCGGCATGAACGGCCGCTATCGCAGCCTGTATTGTGTAGGCACCGAAGCGGCGGGATCCCAGGGCTCTCTCGACCAATGCTAACCCTTCGGCGATCTGTTCGCGGTTCCAGAGTGAGCGATCCTGCTGCTCCAGCAGAATCAGTTCGCCGGTCGAGGAGGTTCTGGCAGCGCGACGAGATTCCTGTAGCAACATCAGCGCCAGCAGCCCAATAATTTCCGGATCCCCTTCCGACTCTGGTTGGAGTTCGGTGAGCAGACGGCCCAGACGAATGGCTTCACCGGTTAGCTCGGCCCGCGTGACCTCCGTTCCGGCCGCCGCGGAATAGCCTTCGTTAAAGACGAGATAGACGACCTGAAGCACCGCGTCCAGCCGCTCCGGCAATTCCGGCGGCGAAGGAACCTCGTAGGGAATCGATGCCTCTCGAATTTTTGCCTTCGCGCGCACGATGCGTTGGGCGAGCGTTGCCGGAGTAACCAGAAATGCGCGGGCAATCTCTTCCGTGGTCAGGCCGCAGATTTCGCGCAGGGTGAGCGCAACCTGACCTTCCGGAGGCAGAGCAGGATGACAGCAAGTGAAGATCAGACGCAGGCGATCATCTTCGATCTCCTCGTCAGCGATCTCGTCATCGCGAGAAGTTTCGTTGACGCGCGCTTCCAGGTATAGCGCCAGATCTTTCTGTGTTGCGTCGTCGAAGCGCGCGCGACGGCGCATTCCGTCAATGGCTTTGAAGCGTGCCGTGGAAATCAGCCAGGGGCGCGGCTTATCCGGAATGCCAGTCTTAGGCCAGGACTCGAGCGCGGCGGCGAAGGCCTCATGCATGGCCTCTTCGGCCAGATCCAGATCTCCGAGGAGGCGCACCAGCGTCGCCAGAACCCGGCCCGACTCCGTTCGGTAAAGAGTCTCAATAGTCCGGCTGAGTTGTGCGGGAACAGGCGGCGGCATTCACGCCAAACTAGCAAACCGCCGTGGTAGAGACAAAGTGCGCAGGCGCTGAATGTTTATAGCCTTGCCCGAAAAGTTTCCCATTGCGAGATCTGTGATCCCTTAGTCTTCGCCGCGTAGAGGCGGCTTGAATTTAGCCCGGCCTTTCAAGGCCGGGACAACCCGCGCTAAACAATCCCGCGTTAGCGACGACTGAAAGTTTCACTCAATCGTCACTGACGCGACGACTAAAAGTTTCACTCAATCGTCGCTGACGCGACGCGGTTGGCCTCTTCTTCCAACCGCGGCCTTGAAAGGCCGGGCTAAATTCAAGCCGTCGCTCCGCGACAATGCGGAACGTCCTTAAGAGCACTGACCGACTTTTTGGGCAAGGCCAATGTTTATAGAGACCGCATTAATTTCTCTCTTCCTTACGCATCGAGCGGAACGCCCAGCATTTTGCTCGATGCGAATCTGGTTAGAGTAATACCGTGGCTATAGACATCTCGCCGCTCTGCGGCGATGCTACTCTGGACTTTCATCGAACGAACTTTAGATCTACGAAGGCGGGATGACGATGGATAAGCTAAATATACCGATTCTGCTTGGGACTAACCGCCGGCTGCGGCAAAGCGTTCATGTAGCTAATTGGCTAAAGGTCAAAGTTGAGGAACGGACGGATATCAACACGGTGCTATTTGACGTCGCCGACTTCGCGCTGCCGCACAACGATTACGGTCAGGAGATTAAAGAGCAGTTTCCTGAGTGGCGGGATGCGATCGTACGCGCTGACGGGTTGATAATCGTCAGTCCGGAATACAATCATGGCTATCCCGGAACACTGAAGGCCGTCCTCGATCTTTTATTGCGCGAGTATGTTCACAAAGCAGTCGCGTTTGTCGGTGTTTCTGCCGGCCCGTGGGGTGGCACCCGCGTCATTGAAGCGATGGTTCCGATGGTACGCGAGCTGGGATTGGCAGTTACCTTTTCCGATCTCAATTTTACTTTCGTGCAAAAGGCCTTTGACGCCACAGGGAAGCCAGTCGATCCAGCGTTCGATCAAAGAGCAAAAGACTTTCTCGATGAGTTGGTTTGGATGGCGCGAACTCTTAAGTGGGGCAGGGAAAATCTGCCGTCGAAATATCACTCCGGCTAAACGTTTGGGCACGGCGGGTCGTGGACAATATCTCTTGATTGAATCCGAGGCTGAAACTGTAAATGTCTGGCTGAGTACGTCTCTTATATATTCGAAATGCGGGGCGGCCGATCGCCCAGGGGCTGAGGCAGGGCCGGGGTGAAGTCTTCGCCCGGATTGATGAATTGATCGCGCTCGAACTTGTATTGCTTGTCATAGAGTTGCCGGTAACGGCCGTTCGCTGCGAGCAGCGCTTCATGTGTGCCACGCTCGACAATCTCTCCATCCTCCAAAACCAAAATCTGATCGGCACTGCGGATAGTGGAAAGCCGGTGCGCGATTACAAACGTCGTGCGCCCGCGCCGCAACGAGCGCAATCCATCCTGGATCATTGCTTCGCTTTCGCTGTCGAGGCTGGAGGTGGCTTCATCCAGAATCAGCAATTTGGGATCGGCAAGAATCGCGCGCGCGATCGCAATGCGTTGACGCTGCCCGCCTGATAATTTCACCCCGCGTTCGCCGACAATCGTGTCGTACTTCTGCTCGAATTTTTCGACGAATTCTTCACAGTGAGCGATCCGGCTGACGGCTTTGATCTCCTCCATCGAGGCGTGCGGATTCGAGAACGAGATGTTTTCGGCAATCGTTCCGTCAAACAGGAAATTGTCCTGCATCACGACGCCGAGGTACGAGCGAAAATCGCGGAGGCGCAGAGTCTGCAAATCGTGGCCGTCAATTTTGATGGTCCCAGAAAGCGGCTGATTAAAGTTCATCGCGAGACTGATGAGCGTGCTCTTGCCCGATCCGCTCGAACCTACCAGCGCCGTGGTTGAACCGGCAGGAGCGGCAAAAGAAACGTTCTTCAGCACCGGCACGCCCGGGTTATATTCGAAAGAGACATTCTCGAATTGAACCTCGCCCTGGACTGCCGGCAACGGCACGCGTTGCGCATCTTCTTCATCCTCAGTCCTCATGTTCATTACTTCGCGGATGCGGTCGAGACCGGCGAAAGCTTCAGTAATCTGGGTGCCGATGGCCGCGAATTGGATCAACGGCATCGCCATCATGCCGGTGAACATCACGTACATGAAAAGATCGCCGACTGTCATTTGACCGGTGGCGACCGAATGTCCGCCAATCAAAATAATCACCACTCCGACCGCGCCGATCACCAGCGAAGAGAAAGCCGAGGTCGCGGAAACACCCGTCACCGATTTGGCGATGTTGCGAAAAAGCTTATGCGCGCCGCGCGCGAAGGTTAGCGCCTCGCGTTTCTCGGCGGTGTAAGCTTTGACAATGCGAATGCCCCCGAGCGATTCCGCCAAACGTCCGGTCAACGCGGCGGTGATTTCGCCACGCTCGCGGAACAAAGGCCGCAGCCGCTGGAACGCATAAACCAGCGCCCCGCCAAATGCTCCGAGCACCAGAATTGTGATCGAAGTCAGACGCCAGTTGAGCCAGAACAAAATGCCCAGCGCCACAACTGCGGTGATGAAACCGCCAACAAGCTGGACCAGGCCCGTGCCGACGAGATTACGAATACCTTCGGCATCGTTCATGATTCGAGAAATCAGTTTGCCGGTCTGGGTCGAATCAAAGTAGCTGATTGGCAGTCGAGAAATTTGCGCCTGTACTTTCTTGCGCATCTCGGTGATCGCGCGCTGCGCCGCCACCCCTAACACTTGCGAAAGGCTGAAAGAAGTAAGGGCCTGAATCAGAGTCGCGCTTCCCGCTGCCAGCGCGATCTTCCAAAGCAGATCGGTGCGGCCTTTGCCAATCACGACATCAATCAGGTATTTGGTTGAAGCCGGCAGCACCAACCCCATCGCCTGATTTACGATCATCAACGCCGCGCCGAGCATCAGCCGGCGGCGATGCGCCCAGATCAGCTCGCGCGCGTCCGCCCATGCTTGTGACCAGCGAATCTTCTTCTTTTTTGGTTCAGCCATCAGCTTATCTACGAACCATGCCTACAGAGGGTTTCGTCTTAGGAAAAACGAGATCGGATATTGCCTTGGGATTGATACCGAACGCGAAACGCTCTCGAGATCGCCGCCCCGCGTTACTGAGAAAGAGCGGAACCTGAGCCAGGCGGTCACGCCTCACAATTAAAAGGCAGTTTACACAACAACCGTTTTTCTGATAAAGCGTAGCGGCGCGCAAGAAGAAAACCGTCGCGTCACTTGGGTTCAACCGCCACGTACTCTGTGCAGATACAGTTCGCGCTCCAAAAAAGGAGTTTCAATGGATGATGTCAGCGAAGTCGTAGAAGCCACCGCGCTTCCCAAATCGCAGTCCGATGTGTCGCCGCCGCAGTCTGCGGGCGCCAGCGTGTTGGGCGCTGCGGATGCTGCCGCTCACGTTGGCACGCGCGTGGGAAATTTTCGCTGGACGATCTGCGCGCTCTTGTTCTTTGCGGCGACGATCAATTACCTCGATCGGCAGGTCATTGCCACGCTCAAAGACACTCTGCAACAAGCGCATGTCTGGGACGAAAACGGATATGCGTGGGTAGTCTTTGCCTTTCAGACTGCGTACGCCGTGGGACTGTTGATTGCCGGACGAGTGATGGACTGGCTCGGCACGCGCAAGGGATTCTCGCTTTCGGTTCTGATTTGGAGCCTGGCGGCGATGGGGCACGCGTTGGTAGCCACGGTAGGCGGTTTTGCCGTCGCTCGTTTCGCGCTGGGTTTGGGCGAAGCCGGCAACTTCCCGGCATGCATCAAGACTGTAGCGGAATGGTTTCCGAAAAAAGAGCGCGCCCTGGCTACCGGAATTTTCAACGCCGGAACGAACGTCGGGGTCCTGGTCGCAGCCGTCACCGTTCCGTGGCTGACGCTCACGTACGGTTGGCGCTGGACATTCGTGGTGACCGGCCTTACGGGATTCGCCTGGCTAATTCTATGGCTGGCGCTGTACCGGCGACCTGAGGAGCACAAGATGCTGTCTCGGGCTGAAATGAATTACATCCGCAGCGACCCGGCCGAGCCAATGACGAAAGTTCCGTGGCGGAGTCTGCTCCCGTACCGGCAAACCTGGGCGTTCGCGATTGGCAAATTCATGACCGATCCGATCTGGTGGATCTATCTCTTCTGGCTGCCGGATTTTCTGAAGAAGAGTTACGGCATCGATCTGAAAAGCGTCGGGCTGCCGCTGGTGGTTGTGTACCTGATCGCCGACGCGGGCAGCATTGCCGGAGGCTGGTTGTCGTCATCGATGATCAAACGCGGTGTCAGCGTAAATCGCGCGCGCAAGACCGCGATGTTGATTTGCGCCTTGGCGGTCGTGCCGGTGGTATTTGCGGCGAAGGCTTCGAACGTTTGGGTTGCCGTTGTGCTGGTCGGTATCGCTGCGGGTGCGCATCAGGGTTGGTCGGCGAATATCTTCACCACCACTTCGGACATGTTTCCGCGGCAAGCAGTCGGCTCAGTTGTTGGTATCGGCGGCATGGCGGGAGCGATCGGCGGCATGCTGATCTCGAAGATGGTGGGTTACATCCTGCAATCGACCGGCAGCTATGTTCCGATCTTTATCATCGCGGGCAGCACGTATCTCGTCGCGCTCGCCATCTTTCAGTTGCTGGCGCCTAAGCTCGAGCCCGTGCCGCTGGGTAAAAAGAGCGCAATCGGCTGACTCTCAAACATTTTGTTCATGATTTTGAATGCGCAGGCACAGACAAATGCAGAAACCCGACCGTTAGGGAGGGTGCATTTAACGGGTCCAGGACGTCGCTGCACCCTCCCTCACGGTCGGGTTTCTGCATCACCCCTTCAGGGTGCGAACGCTCAATCCCAACTACCGGTGGTCTGCGCTTCGCTTCGACCACCGGCTACTCTCTCGCAACCCTTCAGGTTGCAATCACGCCGTTACTCGGGGATTCGGTGACAGCAGACAGGTGGTTCGGCGATAAAATCCCTAAATCCCCAGCCCGCTTCTAATCCTCCGAACGACATCGTCGACGGACATCGTTACATCGATCTCCAAAGCGTCTTTCGGCTCTTCAAGAGTCTCGAACTGACTGTCCAGAAGTTCAGGATTCATGTAGTGATCGCGCCGCTCCAGCAATCTCTCAGCAATCGTTTCGCGATCTCCGTTTAGATAAACCCATCGCACCTCGTCACTA
The DNA here is from genome assembly GCA_035606795.1 of Pyrinomonadaceae bacterium. Lineage (GTDB taxonomy): Bacteria > Acidobacteriota > Blastocatellia > Pyrinomonadales > Pyrinomonadaceae > UBA11740. Next base: position 6,437 of record DATNEI010000017.1, on the reverse strand, counting down.
ATTGAAAGTACATCGCGATAAGTTTGTTTGAGCGCAGAACATGCGAGCACAGCCGAATTACCGGCTCGCAGATGGTTGTCAATGGCGCTGGCGAGGGACGCCAGCCACGGCTTCCGGTCGGCGTCATTCAACGGCACGCCGGCGCGCATCTTTGCCACATTGGTCGCGGAATGAAATTCGTCCGCATCGAGATATTTCCAACCGAGAGCTTCGGCGAGCGCTTTGCCCACAGTGGTCTTGCCGGAACCTGTCACGCCCATTAGCACGACGATCATTGGGCGAATTGTAATTGATTGTCGGTGAGGTGCGCTAAAGAGAATGGCGCTGTTTCATTCACACCTGGCTTCAGCCAGGTGTCGCGAAAAACAAGAAGAAGCTGGAAACCGTTTAAACGGTTCCCCCTCACAGTCGTTACCCTTAGTCACCCGGCTAAAGCCGTGTGTGAATGAGATAGAGCGACACCTCTGAGGCAAAGCCCACAAGACTGAAGTCTGGGCCACCGTCACATGCTTACTGCACGGTGTCGCTGGCGGTTGCCGGCTGCGTCGCGTTGAAATGAATACTGCTGTCGTTGCTATCGATAAAAAAATGGTTGGTGCCTGATCCTGAGTCTACGGGGTCCGCATTTAGAGTGTATGAAGAGTTAGAGTTAGCAGTCTTGGGTACGACTTTTAAGGTGTAGACGTAACCATCAGTCACCGGCGGATTCCCAGAGAATTTCGAACTCAGATATTCCTCTTTGGTTAGCTGCTCAAACGTCGCAAAGGTTCGGCCATGTGTGCTGTGAAATTGGATCTCCACTGCGGCGATCGTTTTCAGGTTTTGCACAGTGGCCGCTTCGTTTCCTGATCGCTGCGCGGTTCTCCAGCCTATCACTGCCGCGCCGATCAAAATGCCGATGATCGCGATCACGATCATCAATTCGATCAGCGTAAAACCGCGCTGGTTACGTTGGGTCTTGAGGGTGTTATTCATGACAGTTCCTTTGCTAAAAACGTCGCGCCACCTCACCAGTTCCGAAAAGAACGTGCGTGGGTTTGATTTCAATGGGCAAATCTTACCACCGCGGAGCATCCGCGTGCCAGATGCGAGCCATCTCAAGGTCGTGATAGCGGCAGCCATCCGTTACATGTAGAATGCGGTTCTATGAGGCAACTTCGCCCAGCCGACGCACCGCGCGTCAATACAGCTGAAAAAATAGGCCTCCTGCAAAGTGAGATCGAGCGGGTCATTCGGGGCAAGCCCGAGGCCGTGCGCCTCGCGATCGTCACGTTGCTGGCCGGCGGTCACTTGCTGGTCGAGGACGTGCCCGGCGTCGGGAAGACAACGCTCGCACATGCTTTGGCGCGCGCCCTCGACTGCTCGTTCCAGCGAATCCAATTCACGTCTGATCTGTTGCCGGCCGACGTGCTGGGCCTCTCGGTTTACGATCAGAATTCGTCGGCTTTCCAATGGCGCCCCGGTCCGATTTTCGCGAACGTTATTCTGGCGGATGAAATCAACCGCACCACGCCCAAAACACAATCAGCTCTGCTCGAAGCCATGGCTGAGCGCCACGTTACGGTTGAAGGCCTGACGCACTCTCTGCCGCAACCGTTCATCGTCATGGCCACGCAGAATCCCATCGAGCACCACGGAACCTATCCGTTGCCTGAGTCGCAACTCGATCGATTCATGCTGCGGCTGCGCATTGGTTATCCAGGCGCGACGGACGAAAAACAGATGTTGCGCGACCGCGAACATGCTGACCCTCTCGATGAGACCCAAACCGTCATGAGCGGCGAGGAGATTCTCGACATTCAGCGAGCTGTGTCCGAAGTTTCCGTGGATGATGCAATTGTTGATTACCTGATGCGCATCGTCGCCTCCACGCGATCGTCTGAGATGCTCGATCTGGGTGTCAGTCCGCGCGGCACGCTGGCGCTGTTTCGCGCCGCGCAAACCCTCGCGTTGACCGAAGAACGCGATTACTGCATTCCTGATGACGTTAAGCGTCTGGTCATTCCCGTGTTTGCGCACCGGCTTACGGTCAGTTCGCGCTACTCGTCGGCCATGCGCCGCAGCGAAGAAGCTGAGGCAGTGCTCAACGAAATCCTCAAGACAGTCAGCGTGCCGCTCTAAGAATTGCGAATTTCGGATTTCGAATTGCGAATTGGTTTTATTCAAAGAACGTAGTAATGAAAAAAGCCACTGACGATGCTGCGCAAATTCGCAATCCGCAATCCGAAATCCGAAATACTTTTTCGCGCTGGCGCAATACGATCCTCGGGACGCTGCTCGTTTTAGGTGGAGTCGCCACTGCGTTCTTCACGATCTTTGCGCGCCACCTGGGCGAGCCGAATCTCGCCGGCACCGGCGCCATTGCGTCGCTCATTTTTGCGCTGCTGATTACCATCCTCGTGGTCCCACCGCTCGCGCGGTCGGCTTATCTGGAAGTTGCGAACCGCGGCTTGCCGCTGGAAGTCACGGCCGGCGGCGTGATTTTCATAATCATTCTGGTAGTAGTGGCGCTGGCGGCTTGGAACACCGGCAACAATCTGTTGTTTCTCGTGTTCTCGATCATGCTGTCCACCCTTTTCGTTTCCTGGGCCGCGGCCAGATTGACTCTGCGCGAGCTGACGGTTGCCGCCCGGTTTCCCGATCATATTTTCGCCGGTGAGCCGACTGAAGTTTTGGTGACGATCCGAAACGAGAAGCGCGTGTTGCCTTCGTTTTCAGTTTTGGTCGAGGCGCGTGGGCCGGCCGATCGCAAGGCGCGCAAGAAAACCAGACGCAGTCGCTTCCTGAAACGCACGCTGGCGTATTTCACATACATTCCGCACCGCGCCGCGGCCGAGCAAACCATTGAGCAGTTGTTTCGCAAACGCGGACACGTGCTGGTTACGGGCTTTGAGCTTTCCACGCGATTTCCGTTTGGCTTCTTCCGTCATCGACGGCGTTTGCGATCGCGCGAAGTGGACATCGTCGTTTATCCAAAGCCGCAACCGGTCGCCGACGAGTTTCACCTTTTGCCTTTGTTCACCGGACAAGCCGCGTCGTTTCGCCGGGGGTTCGGTCACGACTTACTTATGCTGCGCGATTATCAGCAACGAGACGATCTGCGGCACATTGATTGGAAAGCGACCGCGCGGGCGCGCCGTCTGACCGTGCGTGAATTTTCGGCAGAGGATGAACGACGCATCACGATTCTGCTCGACACGCGGCTGACTGAAGACATCGACCAGGAGAACTTTCGGATCAGATTCGAGAACGGTGTGGTCCAGGCTGCATCTCTGGTCAAACACTTTATCGATGAACGCGCCGAGGTTTCCCTGGCCTCGGGCGGCGAGACAACGGGGTTCGGCACCGGGCTGGAACACTTGTACACGTGCCTTCGCAAACTCGCGCTGGTCCAGCCCGATCGGGAAGCCAGCGGCGATCGAGAGCTGGAGCGGATGGTGGATGCGGCGACGGCTCGCGATGGCCGCGGCGGCGACACGAATTACCTGATCATCCTCACCGCATCGGTGCGCGGGAATATTCCCCCGAACGTTTGGCGGCGCGGCTATGTCGTTTTTCTCTAGTGGTATTACTTTAAGACTGCGACGTGCGCTCTGTTTAATTCACACTTGGCTTCAGCCAGGTGCCGCGGAAAAGCAGAAAGACGATGGAAACCGTTTAAACGGTTTTCCATCTCAGAGCTGCTCTTACTCACCCGGCTAAAGCCGTGTGTGAATAACACAGAGAGGCCTTGGTTGGGAAAACCTTCTTTGGGCCCAAATGGGCTCTGCCTAATCATCGACGAAACCTTCATGACCGCAGCACCTGATCCTTCTCCATAATCAAACTCAATCGTGAATAACTCGCGCAAAGCGTTGCTGCTGATCTCGATCTGCTTCACCTTCTCGGGTGCCGCCGGATTGATTTACGAGGTGCTCTGGATGCGGATGCTCGGTCTGGTGTTCGGCGCGACGACCATCGCTGTGAGTGTCGTGCTCGCCGCGTTCATGGGCGGTCTGGCATTGGGCAGCGCCCTGGCTGGTAAATTCGCTGAACGAATAGCGCGGCCACTGCGTGCTTATGCCTGGATAGAAATTGTGATCGGCTTGTATGCGCTCGCTGTCCCAGGCGGTTTCCATGCGCTCGATCGTTTCGATGCGGCGTTTTGGCAACAGATTCATCCCGGCGCGTTCAGCTTCGCGGTCGCGAGATTTTTGTTAGCAGCGGCCGTATTGCTGATCCCCACGGCGTTCATGGGCGCGACGCTGCCCATGATCGTCGCGACGATCCGGCGATACGGCGCCACTGCTCCGCGGATGATTAGCCGGTTTTACGGATTGAATTTGCTCGGCGCAATCGGAGGAACAATCGCCGGCGGGTTTGTGTTGTTGCCCACGTTCGGCATGCGAGTTACCAGCTGGATTGCCGCACTCACGAATCTGCTGATTGGAATCGCCGTGTTAGTTACTCTGCGGCTGACTTCGTCGCGCTCTGCTGATCCTCGCGAACGGACCGATGATGACGCTGCAGAAGCTCAAGAGCCGTCTGCTTCATCAGGTTCAGGCGATCGAGCTTTGTGGTTTAGCTGCGCCTTCGCGTCAGGATTCGTGACGATCGGCATGCAAGTAATCTGGTCGCGAATTCTGTCGATGATTATCGGGTCAAGCACTTATGCCTTCACTATGGTGCTGGCGTTGTTCCTCACCGGGCTCGCGCTGGGCGCCTGGATCGTTGGCTTCCGAAAACTGGCTGAGAGCCCGCGCCTGCGACGTTCTGTTTTCATAGTGCAGGTTCTGATCGCATTCAGTCTTCTGGTCAGCTTCCGTGTGACGAACGCGGTTCCGGGCCTGCTGATCCGTTTGGGATTCGCACTCGGGATCAATTCATGGCATGGCTTGCTGGCGCTGCAGGCTTTTGCGGCCACGCTGCTGATTCTGGCGCCGGCAACGTTGATGGGAATGATGATGCCGCTCATTTTAGTGTGGACTGCCGGCGCCAGAGGCAAATATGCTCCGGAAAAACTTGTCGGCCAGAGCTACGCACTAAATACGATCGGCGCAATCAGCGGGGCGATCCTGACCACGTTTGTGTTGATTCCCATCGCTACCACGCGGCTGGCAGTCTACGCGATGGTCGGTATTTCGCTTTCAATCGCCGCGGTTGCGTACCGGCCGAAGAAACTGAAGGCCGATCTCGCGCTGGTGCGCAGTTTCTCGATCGGCGCCGCCGCGGTGGTCATCATCGCGGGAGTTTTCCTGTGGCCGCGCTTGAATCTCAACGAGTTGTCGATTGGCGCGTACGACAGTTTTGTGCGCGTGCTGGCACAATCGCGGAGCGTTCCCACTCAACCGGATGGTCCCGACGACCATCAACTGCTGATGTACGACGAAGGCCGCACCGCGACCGTTTCAGTTCGTCGAGACTGGGGGATTACCTCGGTCGGGATCAATGGGCGCACCAACGCTTCCGACGCTGACGACATGCCGACGCAGGTAATGCTGGGGCAACTCGGAGTGCTGACGGCGCCGCGACTCGACCACGCGTTCATAGTCGGCTTCGCTACCGGAGTCACTGCGGGATCGGTTTTGCAGTCCCCGATCCAATCCGTTGAATGCGTCGAGCTCGAGCGCGCCGCGATCTCTTCCGCGCGATTTTTCGAGCATGTCAACAATCACCCTTTGAATGATCCACGACTCCACATGATCGTCGATGACGCGCGCACTTATCTGCGCGTGAACCTCACTAAATACGATCTGATTATCAGCGAACCCAGCCATCCCTGGGTGCCCGGCGTCGCGAATCTTTTTACGCGTGAGTTTTTCCTGCTGGGTCGTGAGCGGCTTCGGGACGATGGCGTATTTGTTCAATGGCTGCAGATGTATCAGCTTTCAACAGAGAGCCTGCGGTCCGTACTTGCGACGTTTCACGAAATATTTCCGCACGTCGCGGTGTTTCGGATTGCCGGAGCCGCCAAGGGAAAAGACCTCATCCTGCTCGGCAGCGCACAGCCAATTGATTTGAATCGAATGACCGAGCGATTTAATGACCCTCGCACGCGGGCGGAACTAAGGCGCATCGGATTAAACTCTGCAGATGACGTGAGCGCACAGTGGATCTGCGACGAAACGCGTTTGGGTCCGGCAGTTGCCGGCGCTGTCATCAACACCGATGACAACATGCACGTGGAAACGGTGGCGCCCCGCGAAGCGTTCCGGCCGACCATGGATGAGAATGCGAAGTGGATTGATGGATTGAAACAGTGAGTTTCTCAGCTCTGCCTCAAAAGTGGTTGGCATCTCATTCACACCTGGCTTCAGTGAAGTCGGGTCGTGTCAAGAGAGTTGTCGAGTGATTGGTTCCAGCTTCTATCCGAGCTGCCACGATCTTTGGCTTTAGCTATTTCGTGGGCTCATTCAACAAGTACGACGACGCCCATTCTTCAGCCCGAGCTCTGAAGC
>DATNEI010000007.1:0-7557 GCA_035606795.1 Pyrinomonadaceae bacterium | reverse complement strand
CAGGAAGTAGTAACCCGTACGACTCAATTCCTTCGAGCGCCCGGCCAGCGCGGTGGTGTACGTGCTGTCCATGTTCTCTTCCCTGGCGAACTGCTGCAGCTTTCCAATGATCGCGGCCTGCGAACCGCCGGGCTTGACGTTAGCCGTCAGCATCACCTGGCGCTGGCGGTTATAGCGATCGATTGAAGATGGGCCGGTGCCTTCGTCGACCCGAACCAGATTGTCGAGGCTCACCCACCCAAGCTTCTGGGACGCGACAATCATGCGCTGCAGACCTTCAGCGTTCGCGCGATATTCGCCGGTAGCGCGCACGCGAACATTGTATTGATCGATGCCGGCGTTGAAGGTCGAAACTTTCTGGCCGGCCACCAGAGTGTTCAGCGATTGCGCGATGTCGCCGATGCGCACACCCAGATCGCCGGCGCGGGCGCGATCAATCACCACCCGCAGTTCCGGCTTGCCGGTAATCAAGGTCGAATCCGCATCGACGATGTCAGGCACGTTTTTTAACTTTGCCAACATGTCATTTGAGTACTTCGTCAGCTTGTCGAGGTCGGGCCCGCCAATCACGAATTGAATGTCAGAATTGCGAAAGCCACCACCGGAAATTGCGGCGACCGGGTTAACGCTGGTGCGCAGTTGATCCGGATACTCCTTCAAATACTTCGCGACGATTTCGCTGCGCGCGCGCAACATCAGGTCCTGCTGCGAAATACTGCGGTCTTCGATCGGCGACAGCTTGATGTAGATGTTCGCCACGTTGACGATCTGTTGTTGGCCGCTGCCGATCGTGGTCAACGTATCAGTCACGCCAGGCATCTTGCGCACGTCCGCGGCCATCCGTTCTGCCAGCCCTGAGGTAAATGACAACGTCGAGCCTTCGGGGGCGCGCACGTTGATTTCGAACTGCGACTGGTCGTCGATAGGAAGAAAGTTCTTGCCGACGAACATGAACAACGGAATCGTGCTGACAATCACGACGACGGATAACGCGACTATCGCCCAGCGGTGAGCCATCGACCACTCGAGCAGCCTTGTATAAAACCGATCGATCGGGCGATAGAAACGTGACTCTTTTGATTGCGCCTGCTGATACTTCTCTTTGAATTCGGCGAGTGAATAGTCTCGCTTCTCTCCTGGTTCGGATTTATGCGGATTGTCTTTCGCCGCGGGCTTGCGTTTGATTAATCGCGCCGCAAGCATAGGCGTCAGCGTGAATGAAACCAGCAGCGACACCGCGATCGCGAACGACGACGTAAAACCGAACGATGACATGAAACGCCCGACGATGCCGGCCATGAATCCCACCGGCAGGAAGACCGCCAGCAAGGACAACGTGGTGGCGCTCACCGCCAGGCCAATTTCCCGCGTGCCTTCAACGGCCGCCTGAAATGGTGATAGTCCTTTTTCTTCGACAAAACGAAAGATGTTTTCCAGCACGACTACGGCGTCGTCGATCACGATTCCGACCATTAGAGTCAGCGCCAGCATGGTGATCTGGTTGAGCGTGAAACCCATCGCCGCCATCAATCCGAACGTCGCGATGATCGAAGTCGGAATGGCGATTGCGGCGATGAACGTCGAGCGCACGCTCCAAAGAAAAACGAACACCACGATGGCTGCCAGGATGCTGCCTTCGATCAAGTGGAGATTGATTGAATGAAGCGCGGCTTTGATGAAAATCGTCTGGTCGCCGACGATCTGAGTCTTCACATCCGGCGGCAAGGCCTTTGATTTGATCAGCTCGTTGAGTCTGTCCTTGACCGCGTCAGCCACCGCGACCGTGTTCTGGCCGGACTGTTTGGAAACGACGAGCGTCACAGCGGGTTGGCCATTAAGGCGCGCTTCCGTGCGCTGCTCTTCGGCCCCGTCTTCCACATAACCGATGTCGCTCAACTTCACGGTGTACGAACCGCGATTAGCGACTACCAGATTGTTGAATTCCGCCGGCTCGGGAACGCGACCCATCGTGCGCACGGTCAGCTCGCGCTTGCCTTCTTCGACGCGCCCGCCGGGCAGTTCCATATTCTGCTGCTTCACCGCATTGGCGACATCCGCCGCCGACACGTTGTACGCGCGCATCTTGTCGGTATCGATCCAGACTTCGATCTCGCGCTCGCGCCCGCCGACGATATCGACGCTGCCGACACCGCTAATGGGCTCGATCTGCCGTTTAATTTGTTTGTCGGCGATGTCGGTCACTTCGCGCAAGCTTCGCGGCGCCGACACCGCGATGCGCACGACCGGCACTGCGTCAGTGTCGAGTTTTTGCACGATCGGCACCTCAGCGGTTTCCGGCAGGTCGTTGACGATCAGATCGACTTTGTTGCGGACTTCCTGCGCTGCTACGTCCGCATTCTTGTCGAGCAGAAAAGTGATGAAGACTTGCGAGACGCCCTCGACCGAAGTCGAGCGCAACTCGTCAATACCGCTGATCGTGTTCACCGCACCTTCAACTTTGTCGGTGATCTCAGTTTCGATCTCCTGCGGCGAGGCGCCGGGATTAACGACGGTGACGGTGATCGTCGGCAAGTCGATCTTGGGAAACAGATCGACACCGAGCGATTTGAACGAGAACGCGCCCACGACCGTAATGCTCAGGATAAGCATGGTCGCGAACACCGGACGACGAACACAAATTTCAGCGAGTTTTTGCATGGCTTTTAAAAGTTTCGAGTTTCAAGTTTCGAGTTCGGTGAATCTGGTGACGTGCATTGTTCGAGCCGTTGGGTGGCAACTCAAAGCGCGCGTTCAACTCGAAACTAGAAACCCGAAACTCGAAACTCTCATTGCTTGACCGTTACCCCGTCACTCAATTGATCGACATTACCGATAGCGACAACTTCATCTGCCGCGATGCCACTCTTGATTTCAACCAGATCGCCTTCGACTTGTCCCGATTGCACCAAACGCTGTTCGGCACGGCCGTTCTTAATCACGAAAACATAAGTCGCGCCCGAGATTTGGCGCAGCGCGCGCTGCGGGACAAGCACCGCCGGCTCGCTCTGCGGCAGAAGTATTCGCACTGTCGCAAATTGTCCCGGCTTCAATTCTCCCTTGGGGTTGTCGACTTCGGCTTCCACCGTGAGAGTGCGCGAAGCCGCCGTAACATTCGGACTGATGCGCGCCAGGTGACCGGCGAAGCTGCGATCCGTGTATGCCGATACCGTCACCGAAACGCTTTCGCCGGCATGCACGCGCGGAATCGCTTGCTCGGGAATGTCTATGCGGACGCGCAGCGGATTCAGGTTCACAATGGTCGCGACCTTCTGCTGGGGCGAGACGTATTCGCCGACGTCCGCGCTCCGATCGGAAACATAGCCGGCAATCGGCGCGCTCACGACGCTGTAATTCAGACTGCGCTTGGCTAACGCGAGCTGCGTGTTAGCCGCAGCGACGACTCCTTGCGCGTTCGCAACGGCGGCGTAGTTTTGCTGCGCCTGGTGAATCGTGACTTGGTATTGTTCCTGGAGTTGATCGCGCTGAGATTTCTGCTGATCGTAAGCCGCGCGGGAAATGTCACCCGTTTCCACCAATTTTTCGTAGCGACGCAGGTTTGCTTCTGCGAGCTGAAGCGCCGCCCGCGCCTGCGCAACTTCAGGAACATTCTCGGGACTAAACTTCTGACCGGGACGCAACCCGATCTTTGCTTCGTTCTGTCGCAGAGTCGCTTTCGCCTGATCGAGTTGCGCCTGGGCTTGTTCGACCCGAATACGCAAGTCGGCGTCATCGATCTTCACAATCATCTGACCGCGCCGCACGTAACTGCCCATGTCCACGCCTACCGCCGCGATTTTGCCGGACGTTTCCGGCATGACATCGGTCTGTTCATTCGCCGCCAGACTGCCGTTGGCTTCGAAGTAGCGCGGCAACTGCCGCATGATCGCAGCAGTCGTAGAGACCTCAATCACCGCCGGCGCCGCGGCCGCACTATTCGTGTTCGGCGCGCCGTTCGAACGATTGCAAGCCATACTGATTGCCGCGGCAATGATTAGCGCCGCGAGCAAGCTGAGGCTGAGGGTTTTGCGAGAATTCATTTGTTTCTTCTCTTCTTCTGAGCGTGGTTTGGTTCTTTCAAAATGCCGCGCAGTAAAATGTTCGCGAACTCACGCGCAGCTCTTTCATTCGAAATGCGAACGAGCTTTCGCTGCCGGTCCCATAAATTGTTATTGAGCGAGTGGTGTACGACCATGCCAATAAAGGCGCGCACCACCAACGCCGGCGCGATGTCCACCATCGCTCCGTCGCGCTGGCGCCGCCGGACGTACGCGCCCAGCGAGTGATAAACGCGCTTCACAAATTTTTCCCAAAACATCTGCGCCAGCTCGTGTTCCTCGAGAGCGGAATGCAACAGCAGCCGCTGAAATTCCGGGTCGCTTTCGTGTTGCTTGAGCGCGTGCAAGGCGATGCCTTCAAAGACGGCGCGGTCGTCCTTGCGCGCAATCGCATCAGCGACGACCGTCACGGGATCCATCTCGTCGTGCAGGCAAGCTTTGTGATCCAGGATGGCGCTGTACAGCTCGTTTTTTGTGGCAAAGTGGCGGAAAACCATGGCTTCCGAAACGCCGGCGGCCAGTGCGATTTCCTTGGTAGTGGTGCCGCGAAACCCGCGCTGCGAAAACAGGCGCATCGCCACCCGCAAAATTTGCAGGCGCCGGTTTTCACCCGTCATGCGGGCACCATTCGCAGTTCCGTTCCCAGAGAGCTTGGCCGTGTTAGTTTTCAGCGGAGTGACCTCGAAGTAAGTACTTACTTACCATCGAGCCCAAAGAGAAGTCAAGTGGGCGGCACGCACGCCTCAGGCGTGCTTGCATGCCGGCCTGATGTGTACCGTTTAGTACCGCGGCAGCAGATTAAAAATGTTCAAGGCAAGCGCGAGCTGATTCTGCACTTCCTGCGGCGCGCAGCGATAGTTGGTACGGAAGACAAAGAGTTGATTGTTGCCGGCGTCGACACAGGTTCCCTGGTAGGTCTCGAAGAATGAAAGTAGTTGATCGTTGAATGTCTGGCGAATGGCCATCTCGTCCTGACCGCGCAATAAATATTGCTTCGAAAACTCTGGCCGCTGGCCAAAATCGATATCCTGATAACCAAATGCGCTCAGGACTTTCGTGAAGAAGCCCTCGGGCCGCAGCGAAAAATAGGGCACACGCAGATTGGCCGGCTCAACGTATGTGACAGTTTGATAGTGCGTCGTCCGGTTCTTACCTGAGCCGACGACGTAAATGTAATCGAACACGGCCGCCTTCACGCCGTTCGCTTCGCCGTACATGAAATTCCTGATCTGCTTGCTGTGACCCTGATTGAAAAGATGGAAATTTTCGAGCCCCGCGATCATGTTCATCGGCGCGTCTGCGGCGAAGTTCCAGCGCAACTGACCGGCTACGCCCTGCATGGCCTGCATCCGCTCGCGTTCTTTCCTTTTGTTATAGAAGTAGACCAGAACGAAAATAAAAAGAAACACAACGACAAAAAGAATTGGCGCGAGGACGGGAAGGAGTTCCATAATTCAGACAGTTACTGCTTCGCGATATTGGCCCCAGACCGTGCGCAGGCGATTGCTGATTTCGCCTACCGTGATCAACGATTCGACGCAGTCGAGGATGTGCGGCAGAACGTTAGCAGTGCCCCGCGCAGCATCTTCCAATTTCACTAAAGAAGTTTCAGCGGCAACTGCATCGCGCCGCGCGCGCACCGCCCTCACGCGTTCGATTTGATCGCGTTCAAGCGCCGGATCGATCCGCAACGTCTTGACTGGACGTTCGTCTTCACTTTGATACTTGTTTACGCCAACCACGATTGCGTCGCCGGTTTCCACCGCACGCTGATACTCGTAGGCCGAATTCTGAATCTCGCGTTGAATGTACCCGGTCTCGATCGCGTGCAGCGTGCCGCCGATGGCGTCAATCTTATCGAGATAATCGACGACCCGGTGTTCAATTTCGGTAGTCAGCTCTTCAATCGCGTATGACCCGGCCAACGGATCGACCGTATCAGCCACGCCTGTTTCGTAGGCAATCACCTGCTGCGTCCGCAATGCCAGCCGCGCCGCGTCTTCGGTCGGCAAGGCGAGCGCTTCGTCCATCGCGTTCGTGTGCAAAGACTGCGTGCCGCCCAGCACTGCGGCCAGCGCCTGCATCGCAGTACGCACGATATTCACTGCGGGCTGTTGCGCGGTCAGCGTGGAACCGGCAGTTTGCGTGTGGAAGCGCATCGTCAAGCTGCGCTGGTCACGCGCATGAAAGCGTTCGCGCATGATGCGGGCCCACAGACGACGCGCTGCGCGGAACTTGGCGATCTCTTCCAGCAGATTGTTGTGCGCATTGAAGAAAAACGAGATGTTTGGCGCGAACTCGTCGATTTCCAGGCCTGCCTGCAACGCCGCTTCGACGTAAGCAATCGCATCGGCAAAAGTGAAAGCGACCTCCTGCACCGCGGTCGAACCTGCCTCGCGGATGTGATAGCCGCTAATCGAAATCGTGTTCCAGCGCGGCACTTCGCGTCCGCAAAAAGCAAAGGTATCGGTAATCAATCTGAGCGACGGTTCGGGCGGAAAGATGTACGTGCCGCGCGCAATGTACTCTTTCAAAATGTCGTTCTGAATCGTGCCGTTAACTTTATTGAAGGCCACGCCTTGTTTGCGCGCGACCGCCAGGTACAGGCACAGAAGAATCGCTGCGGTCGCATTGATCGTCATCGAGGTCGAGACTTCGTCGAGGGGAATTCCCTCGAAGAGCCGCAGCATGTCTTCGACTGAATCGATCGCCACGCCGACTTTGCCGACTTCTCCGGCCGCCAGCGCATCGTCCGAGTCGAGGCCGATTTGGGTCGGCAGATCGAAGGCGACAGAGAGTCCCGTCGTCCCTTGCGACAAAAGATATTTGTAACGCGTGTTCGACTCTTCGGCGGTCGCATAGCCCGCATACTGGCGCATGGTCCACAACCGGCCGCGATACATGTTCGGGCGAATGCCGCGCGTGAAGGGAAACTCACCGGGATCGCCGAGGTCGCGATCGTACTCAACTTGATCGGTGTTCGAAGGATTGAAATCTACCGGCAGCTCGATGCCGGAAGAAGTCTTGAAGTGCTCGCGACGTTCGCTTTTGGGTTTTGCGACCATGAATCGATTGGCGGCAGGCTAGCACAGCAAATGGTGAATAGTGAATTGTAAATGGTAAATAGACGAGCGTGTTCCGATGCAAGCGACACCTTACGCCAAACGGTCTTCCTATTTACGATTTACTATTTACCATTTACCTTCTTCCAATGCGCACGCTCAGAGATATTCGCGTCGGTCCCGCCGGCTGGTCGTATGCCGATTGGCGCGGACGCGTGTATCCCGAGAGCGCCGGGACAAAGTTCGATACGCTTCAGCTGGTCGCCAAGTATTTCGACACGGCGGAAATCAACAGCAGCTTCTATCATCCACCTACTCCAGAGACGGCGCGCGCCTGGCTGCGGCGGATTGAGCACAATCCAAACTTTGTCTTCACCGCGAAGATCTATCGCACCTTTACGCACGAACGCGGTGAAGACAAAGTTTGGATTGTGCTCAAT